>JBCBSO010000636.1:0-2518 GCA_039819205.1 Actinomycetota bacterium | reverse complement strand
CGTCGTGCAGGAGTGGTGGGGGCTCGATTCGGGCATCAAGGAGATCGCCGATCGGCTCGGCGAGGCCGGCTTCGTGGCGCTCGCTCCGGACTTGTACCACGGTGAGTTGGCCGGGCACACCGAGATGGACAAGGCCGGCGAGCTGATGAACTCGATGCCACCAGACCGGGCTGCGCGAGACATGAGCGGCGCCGTCGACTACCTCGCCGATCACGCGGCCACGACGGGCGATGGCGTCGGCGTCGTCGGGTTCTGTATGGGCGGAATGCTCAGCTTCATTCTCGCGGCGCTGCGGCCCGACAAGGTGCACGCCGCGGTGCCGTTCTATGGGTATCCGTCGGGCGACGCACTGCCCGATCTCTCGAAGATCGAAGCTCGAATCATGGGCCACATGGCCGAAAACGACGACTTCTTTCCGCCAGCCGGCGCCAGGGAACTCGAGCAAATGCTCACCGACCTCGGCAAGGACGCCACGATCACCGTGCACGACGGCACCGGACACGCGTTTATGGCGCCGCACAACGCGTTGGGAACGCAAGATCAGGACAAGATCGACGAGATTTGGCCGCAGGTCACCGCGTTCTTGCACGAGCACCTTCACGAACAGCAGGGCTGATCCCGCGCTGATGTCCCGCTTTGACGCTGTTCTCTTCGACGCGGGCGGTGTGCTGGTGCTCCCAGACCCGACCGTGCTCGCTCCGCTGCTCGCCCACTACGGGGGTTCACTCGACCACGACCGTCATCGTCGGGCGCACTACGCCGCGATGAAGGCGAAGTCGGATGCCCGATCGCTCGAGGGTTCGTGGGACGTCTACAACAACACCTACGTGGCGACCATCGACGTCGACGACCACGAGCGTGACGAGGCCGCACTGGTCCTCGACCGCACGCGTTCGGCGTGGCTGTGGCGGCACCGCATCGACGAGTCGCGAGCTGCGCTCGAGCGGTTCGCCGATGGCGACGTGCCGATCGGCGTCGTGTCGAACGCGAGCGGTCAGATCGAGCGGATGTTGGCCCGCGAGATCTGCCAGGTCGGCGTCGGCGACCACGTGGCGATGCGCTGCATCGTCGACAGTCACGTGGTCGGTGTGGCCAAACCCGACCCGGCGATCTTCGACCATGCGCTGCCGCACTTCGCCGAGTTCGATCGAGACCGAATCGCCTACGTCGGCGACTCGGTGACCATGGACGTCGAAGGATCAACCGCAGCCGGGCTGCACCCGATCCTGCTCGATCCGTACGACGACCACGCCGGCGCCAGCTTCGAGCGGATCAGCTCGCTCCATCAGCTCGCCGACGAGTTGGTGTAGCTCAGTTCTGAGAGTTGGCGATCAACTGGCGGGCGATCACCTTGAGGCACAGGGTCTCGTCGGCGCCCTCGAAGATCGACAGCACGCGGGCGTCGACGAAGAGACGACTGACCGGGAACTCTTCGGCGTAGCCCATGCCGCCGTGGATCTGCATCGCTTCACGCGTGACCCACTCGGCTGCCTTGCACACGTAGGCCTTGACCATCGACGCTTCCATTGCGCCTTCGCCCTTGGCCATGAGTGTGGCGACCGCGTAGGAGAACTGACGACCGGCCTGAATCAGGGTCGCCATGCGGCCGAGCTTGGCCTTGGTCAGCTCGTAGTTGATGATCGGTTCGCCGAACACGACGCGGTTCTCGGCGTAGTCGAGCGCGGCCTCGTAGGCCGCCTGCATCACCCCGACGGCGCGTGCCGCTGTCTGCAACCGGCCGGTCTCAAACCCGGCCATCTGGTAGTAGAAGCCGCGCCCCAAGCCGTCTTCGCCACCGACCTGGTTCGCTGCGGGGACCCACCAGTCTTCAAGGGCGATCTCGTACGAGTGCATACCGCGGTAGCCGATGGTGTCGATCGGGCGGCCCTCCATCTTGCCGACGCGTGGTGACTCACCGCCGACGTCGACCGGGTCTTGGGTGAACTCGAATCCGTGGGCGTCGCCACGCGGCTTGGGCACGATGAACAAGCTGAGGCCGCGGTGGGTCTTGGTGCGATCCGGATCGGTGCGTGCCAGCAGGGTGAGCGCATCGGCGCGCGCCCCGTATGTGCACCACGTCTTGACGCCGTTGATCACCCAGCCGTCCTCGCCGTTCGGTCCTGGTGCTGGAGTCGCGGTGACCTTGATGCCGGCGACATCGCTGCCGTAGTCGGGTTCGGTCACGGCGACCGCCGGCATCACTTCTGCGGTGGCCAGCTTGGGCAGCCACTCCTGCTTCTGCTCCTCGGTGCCGCCTTTCACCAGCGCCCGCGTGAGGATCTCGGGCCGTGTGATGAGCGAACCACCGATGCCGAGGCTGGCCTTCGACAACTCCTCAGTCGCCGCCACCATGGCGATGTACTCGCTGTCGCCGCCTTCGCTGTACCCGCCGTACTCGGCCGGCACGCTGAGACCGAACGCACCGAGTTCGGCGAGGCCGGTCACGATCTCTTCGGGCACGTCGGCGTTGGTGCGATGCACGTGTTCGGCGTGGGGCGCGATGACGTTCTGGGCGAAC
>JBCBSO010000635.1:0-2548 GCA_039819205.1 Actinomycetota bacterium | reverse complement strand
GTCGGTGGCATCGGCATTGCCAACGTGATGGTGATTGCTGTGATCGAGCGACGCGGCGAGATCGGTCTACGGCGAGCGCTCGGGGCGACACGAGCACACATCCGCCGACAGTTCTTGACCGAAGCGGTGATCCTGTCGGCACTCGGCGGCACGGCCGGCGTGGCGATCGGCATCGTTGCCACCTACGTGTACTCGGGGACTCAGGGGTGGCGCGTGATCATTCCCACCGAGGCCGCCGTCGGTGGGTTCGTGGCAGCGCTCGTGATCGGCGCAGTCGCCGGCCTGTATCCAGCGATGCGCGCCGCCCGGCTGGCACCAACCGAGGCGCTGCGGGCATGACGAACACGCCCGCTCATCGAGTTCAGGCTCATCGAGTTCAGTCGGTTGGTGTTACCGAGCCGGTCGCAGCCGATCACCTCGATCCGTCGAACGGTGGCGCTGGTGCGGGAGTGCACGCTGCGCCGTCGACACACGAAGTGCTCGCCTCGCTGGGCGCCGCCTTGCTCGCCGGCGACCGGGACGCGCTCGAGACGCTCCTCGCCGGCGACGTCGTCGCGTTGGTGCCCGGCCGGCACCGAGCCGCTGGCGTGCACCGCGGCCCGACGGCGGTGGTCGACGCGCTCATGGTCGCCCCGCCGCCCGGCGTGCGCGTGGTCGGTATCGACGTGACCGAGGTGTTGGTCGAGGGTTCGCGCGGGCTGCTCGTCATCGGTATCCAGGCGGCCCTCGACGCTGATGCCGATGCCGTGGTGGCGTTCGAGGTCGCGTTTCACGTGCAGTGCGATCGTGGCTTGGTCATCGGGATCACCGAGTACGCCGGCGACCAGCACGCGATCGATGAGCTACTCGGGACATGAAACGGATCGCGGGCGTCGTCGGGTCGGTCGCAGTGCTCGCGGCACTGACGGTTGGCACGGTCATGGCCGATCCGGGATCGGCACAGCCGGCGCCGACCGAGGTCGTCGATGTGTACGCCGACCTCGACGTGTCGAGCGACCACGATGGTCACGGCTCGATCGTCGCTGCGTCGTCGACCTCGGACGGCGCTGCGGAGGCGCTCCCGGACGTCGACCCACAGCCCGCAACGGCCGACCGTGCGGCGTCGGGCGTGGGCTGCGACCAGACGATCACCACCGAGTATCTCAATGCGTCGTTCGATCATGGCGTCGACTCGATCGCCGGCGCCGACTATCAGCGGGCGTTTGAACTCCCCGACGGACGTGTGCTCTGGGTATTCCAGGATGCCTTCGTCGATGACGGCGTCGGCGATCCAACGCTGGTACACAACGCAGGGTTGCTGCAAGACGGTGCGTGCTTCAACGCTCTGCACAGCGGCTCGCTGGAGTCACCACGGTCGTGGGTCGGTGCGGATGGCACGACTGCGCTCCAGCACTGGTACTGGCCGCTCGACGGCTTTGTCGCCGACGACGAGACGTTCGTGCTGTTCCTCGCGGAGATGGACGAGGTCGGGGCGACGTACCTCGAGAACGCCACGCCCGTCGCCACCTGGTCGGTCGAGATCGATCTGGTGTCGATGAGTGTGGGCCCCCTCGAGCGCTCACCGAATCCCGACGAGCGGCTCTACGGGTTCGAGGTCACGACCGACGAGGAGTTCGTGTATCTGTACGCCCAATGTCACCGCCAGTTCGGCTTCGGGATGCTTGGCCACGACGAGTGTGCCGCTGACGTGTTCATCGCCCGGCAGCCGCTCGATCAGCCCCGGTCACATCCGCTCGAGTACTGGACCGATGACGGGTGGACGCGCAACAGCAACGGAGCGATCAACGTCGCACCCACCACCGGCCCCGATGGTGTTGAGCGCACGGTCAATCCGATGCAGATCGAGCGCGACGGTGACCGGTGGATTGCGGTGACACTCGTCGGCGACTGGTGGGGCGACCAGATCTACTACGACGTCGCGCCGCGGCCCGAAGGCCCCTGGACGACAACTGCCGTCGAGCCGCTTCCCGACAACGGCGACGTCGACATCGCCAGCTACTTCGTCAGCTTCGTCCCCTCCGACGACCCGGATTACACCCTGGCGGTCAGTAACAACCGCTGGGACGGTGAGTTCTCAGCGCACTACCGACCACAGTTCGTGGCTGCGCCATCGGAGTTGTGGGAGGAATAGCAGCGATCGGTCAGCTGGTCACGTGCGGCCAGAGCGCAGCGAGTCGACGAGTCGCTTTGGTGCGGTGCCGGCGCGAATGATCGCCTGGCCGATCCGATACGAGTTGCTCGCTTCGCAGTCCTGGAAGTGCTTCTTGACGTGCGCGGCGTACTTCCGCTCGGTCTCGAGCGCCTGTTCGAGGGCAGTCACCCCGTCGGCGGCCTGGTCGAGCCGTTCGGTGAGGTCCGTGGCCGAATCGTCGGAGATGCCCGCGAGGTCGGCCTGCACCGATCGCAGCAGGGCGACCACATCGCCCGCTTCGGGGAGGTCAAACCCGGCCGAGCCGTGATGGTGTGTGTCTGTCATCGCCGCGACAGGGTAGGGGGACACGCGGCGTTCCTCACACCGTGCCCGGGGTACACCCGCTGTGGGTCAGTC
>JBCBSO010000634.1:0-2549 GCA_039819205.1 Actinomycetota bacterium | reverse complement strand
ATCAACCCTGGGTTGTGGACGGCGGCGACACAGACACACTTCGCCCATCCCGGCAATCGGTTCTACCCTGCGCTGTTGCAGGCGGGGATCATCGAGCGGGAGATCGACCGCGGTGCCGGGATGTCCGACGACGACCGTCAGCACCTGATCGACCGCGGCATCGGCATCACCAATCTGGTCGAGCGGGCAACCGTGAAGGCGTCAGAGCTCGGAGCTGCGGAGCTGCGCGATGGCGGCGAACGACTGCTGCGGACCATCGCCGAACACCGCCCCACCGTGGTCGCGGTCGCCGGGATCACTGCGTACCGAGGTGCGTTTGGCCAACCGAAGGCGACTGCTGGAGAGCAGCCTGTGCCGCTCGGATCAGCGCGCTGCTTCGTCGTGCCGAACCCGAGTGGACTCAACGCCCACGAAACAACCGACTCTCTGGCTGCGGCGTACACAGCGCCGGCGCGGGCGGCCGGGATCTTGGTGTAACGGTGGTGTCAGACACCACCGTTACACCAGCTCAGTCAACCGGGCGTTCCGCTTCTTCGCGGTTCGCGCGGTACCAGTCGATCGTGGCTCGCAGTCCGTCATCGAAGGGCATCGACGGCTGCCACCCGAGCAGCTTTGCCGCTCTCGAGCCATCGACACCGCGGCGCGGTTGGCCATCGGGCTTCGACGGATCCCAACGCAGCTCGCCCTCGAACCCGACCAGACGGGCGATGGTCTCGACGGTCTCGCGGATCGTCACCTCTCGATCGGCGCCAAGGTTGAGCGGCTCCGGCCCGACGTCGACCTCGCCAGCGCGGACGATCGCCTCGGCTGCATCGTCGACGTAGAGGTACTCGCGGCTTGCCGCGCCGGTGCCCCACACGTCGACATGATCGGCGCCCGACTCGACGGCGTCGACGCACTTCTTGATCAATGCCGGGATGACGTGTGAGACCGCTGGGTGGAACTTGTCGCCGGGCCCGTACAAGTTGGTCGGAATGACGTACGCGAACTGTTGGCCGTACTGCTCGGCATTGACCTGCGCATGAATGAGCTGCACCTTCTTGGCGACGCCGTACGGTGCGTTCGTCTCCTCGGGGTAGCCCTCCCAGAGGTTTGCTTCGACGAACGGCACCGGGGTGATCTTCGGGTAGCTGCACACCGTGCCGAGGAGGACCGTTCGCTCGACCGACGGCGCGTGGCGCGCCGCCTCGATCAAGTAGGTGCCCATCAACAAGTTGGACAGATACAGCGGAGCCGGATTTTCGAGGTTGTAGCCGATGCCGCCGACCCGCGCGGCGAGATGAATCACGACGCTCGGCTCGTACTGCGCCAGCAGATCGTCCGCTGTGCCCGGACGCGTGAGATCGAACTCGGCGCTGCGCGGCGCGACGACCTCGGCGCCTCGCGCGTTGAGGAGGGCCACGACCCGCCGACCGACAAAACCTGCGCCGCCAGTGACGACCACGCGACGCGCTGACCAGAACGACATGCCCAGAGCCTACGGGGCGTGGTGAACGCGTCGGGCCGCAGCCCACACGCGAGGATGGCCCCGTGGCCGCCCCGCAGCCGGCGCCGATGCGCGTCGCCTACACCCTGGAACAGTGCTGGCATCCGGTGCCGGGGGGCACGGCGGTCGCTGCGCTGCGCGTGGCAGATGCACTTCGTGAGCGCAGCGATGTCGAGCTACACCAGGTCGCTGGCCGGCATCCAAAGATGCCGCGCGCCGAGTACCGGCCCACCGGCGAGTTGGCCATGTTGCCGCTCAATCGCCCGTTGCTGTACGAGACGTGGACGCGTCTGAACTGGCCGAAGGTCGAGTCGGTGATCGGTGAGATCGACGTCGCTCATGCCACGACGCTCGTTCCCTGCGGGACGGGCGTGCCGCTCGTCGTGACGGTGCACGACCTGGCGTTTCTCCACGACCCGGCGCAGTTTTCTCGGCACGGGGTGCGCACCATGCGCCGCAGTCTCGACGCGCTCTCCGCGCGGGCGGACCGCGTGGTGTGTTCGAGCCTGGCGACGCTGGAGGACTGCCGGCGCGTCGGCATCGACGACGCTCGCCTACGACACGTTCCGCTCGGCGTAGATGTCGTCGGGGTCACCGATGGCGACATCGAGCGGGTGCGTCGCCGATACCGGCTGCCCGACGATTTCGTGCTGTTCGTCGGCACGCTCGAACCGCGCAAGAATCTGCCGCGACTGGTCGACGCACTCACCGACGGTCCGCTCCCGCTGGTGGTGGCAGGCGCCGAGGGTTGGGGCGACCGCCCCGACCTCGACCGGCCGCATGTGTTGCCGATCGGTTTCGTCGATGCGGACGATCTCGGCGCGCTGTACGCGGCGGCCACCGTGTTCGCCTACCCCAGCGAACGCGAGGGCTTCGGTCTACCGGTCGGCGAGGCGATGGCGCAGGGAACGCCGGTGGTGACGAGCCGTGGCACCTCGACTGAGGAGGTTGCCGGCGGCGCCGCTGTCCTGGTCGATCCGTTCGATGTCGCTGACATCCGGCGGGTGCGCCCGACCTCGGCCAGCTCGAGACGTCGGCCGAGCGCATCGTCGACCCCCCGCCG
>JBCBSO010000633.1:0-2552 GCA_039819205.1 Actinomycetota bacterium | reverse complement strand
CCGGTGTTTCACGCGGGCACACTGGCCGGAAATCCGCTGGCGACCGCTGCCGGTCTGGCGGCGCTCGACCTGCTCGACGACGACGTGTACATCGAGCTGATGGCCCGCGCTCGGCACCTATCGGCGCTGCTGCGCGACGCGTGTGCGTCGGCTGGATTCGTGGCGTCGTTTCCGGTGGTTGGCACGCTGCTCGGCATCGTGTGCGGGGTCGAGCAGCCGGTCAGCAACTTCGACGAAGCGAAGGCGACCGACGAGGATGCATACGCCCGCTTCTTCCACGCCATGCTTGCCGAAGGGGTGGCGATGGCGCCGGGCGCCTACGAGGCGATCTTCGTCGGACTCGCCCACACCGATCAGATCATCGCCGATCTCGGTGACCGCGCCGCCCGGGCTGCTGCTGCCGCGCTGGGCTGATCGTGCACATCGTGCTCACGACCTGTCGGACGTGGCCGAACCTCTCTACGAGCGATGCGTTGCTGCGCGACGAGCTCGCCGCGCGTGGGCACGAGGTGCACGCATGCCCATGGAACGACGCCGACGTCGAGCGGTTTGTCGACGCCGACGCCATCGTGTTGCGTTCGAACTGGGACTACCACCATGACATCGATCGTTTTGGCGCCTGGCTCGACCAGCTCGAGCGGGCAGGTGCGAATGTGATCAACCCGCTGGGATTGGTCCGCTGGAGCCTGACGAAGGAGTACCTGTCGGATCTCCGGATCAGCGGACTTCCAGTACCCGAGCTGTGTCGGTTCTCACGCGCCGATTCCGCCGACCTTCTCGACTGGGCGGCGGGACGCGACCGGTTTGTTATCAAGCCGTTGATCGGGGCGAGCGGCCACGATGTTCGGCTCGTGCACGAGGCTGATGTCGAAGCGATGCTGGCCGCCCTTGCCGACGATGATCGAGACCACATCGCGCAGCGGTTCGTCACCGACATCGGCGGCGGCGAGTGGGCGTTGGTGTTCTTCGCTGGGCAGTTTCACTATGCGTATCAACGGGTGCCGGCGCCCGGCGAGTTCCGAGTGAACTCGCAGTACGGCGGCTCGTTGCAGCCGGGCGTGCCCTCGCCCGCGCTCGTCGCGCTCGGTACGGACGCACTGGAACGGCTGCCGGGCGACGCGGTGTACGCCCGCGTCGACGTGATCGACACGGTCGACGGTCCCGCGCTCATGGAGGTCGAGGTCAACGAGCCAGCGCTTGGACTCCATCTCCATCCGACTGCGCCGCTCCGCTTTGCGGACGTCATCCTCGACGCGGCGGCGGTCACCTAGGCGCCGGAGTGTTGTCTGGCGGCGATGTCGAGCACGAGCGGTCGGTGATCCGAGACCTCGGGAGTGGACAACACGTCGAGCCGTACTACCGCCTGGGGATCGGAGATCAGCATGTAGTTGGCGTGGCGCACTGGCTTGGCGTACAACGACGTGCGGGTGTCCGCCGTGCCGACCAACTCGGTGAGGCCAACGCGACGCAGCTGCTCGAATGTGGCGCTGTCCGGAAGCAGGTTGAAGTCGCCGCACACCACGACGAGGTCACCCGTTGCCGCCGCGTCGTCAACGAACGCCGCAATGCGTTCGGCTTGGCGCCGCCGGGCCGGCGTGTCGGACTTGCCAGCGGGATCGCGCAGACCATGCAGCTGGATGATCAACACACGCCGATCCGATGATGGATCCGCGACTCGTGCGGAGAGCGCGACGCGCGGACGATCACTCGTCGTCCACTCCTGATGATCGACGTAGCTGCCGTGGATGAATGCGGTTCGGTACTCGACCACGTGGATCGAGCGTTCGACGAACGTGGCAACCCCGAACTGCTGGTGATGCACTCGGCCATCGGCGCCCCGAACAGGACCGGCGTCCGACGGTGCGTAGGTGCCCGCCATTGAGGGCATCGTGCGCTGCACGTCGGCGAACAGGTCGGCGCGTTGGGGCAATGCTCGCTCACCGTCGTTGAACTCGGTCCAGCCGTCGAGACCCTCCGTGTGGGTCACTTCCTGGAGGCACAGTACGTCGGCGCCGCATATTGGCAACCAGGCTTGTAGCTGATCGAACACGGCGCCGCCCCATGCGTTTAACGACACGATGCGCACCTGGCGTTCCTAGCTGCTCGCCGACATCCCGAGCGAACGGATTCGGAGGACTTCATCGGGAGAACCGCTGCGTTGCCCGCAGAGGCCAGTCATCTACCGTGTCGCCGTGAGCGTGTGGGAGGTGGTCGTGGTCCTCGTGTTCACCTCGCTCGGCGCCACGGTGCACGCGTCGGTTGGTATCGGCGTCGCACTCGTAGCGGGTCCACCGTTGCTGGCGATCGACCCGCGGTTCCTTCCCGGTCCGGCGATCGTGGCGA
The DNA here is from genome assembly GCA_039819205.1 of Actinomycetota bacterium. Classification (GTDB taxonomy): domain Bacteria; phylum Actinomycetota; class Acidimicrobiia; order Acidimicrobiales; family Ilumatobacteraceae; genus JABSQH01. The sequence continues at coordinate 209 of JBCBSO010000633.1, read as the reverse complement.
TCATGATCGTGACCGCGCGGCACCTGCTCGTCGACGGGCCGCACGCCGATCGGGGCACGATCAAGCGCGCCTATCTCGGGGTGCCGTTCGGCCTTGCGCTCGGGTACTTGGTGATTGCGATGGTCGACGAATCGATGATGCGCGTCATCATCGGCGGGGTCATCGTGGTTGCTTCGGCGGTGATGTTGCTCGGTCTCCAGATCGTGCGC
>JBCBSO010000632.1:0-2567 GCA_039819205.1 Actinomycetota bacterium | reverse complement strand
TCCCGTTTCACCGCTGAAGTCTTGGGCGACAACCGGGCGATGCTCGCCGTGTTCGCCAAAGCCGGATGGCCGCTGCAGCGCCGCTTCGACTCGGGTGTGGTCGACCTGGACTGGGAGCTCGACACCACCGCCGAGTTCATCGACAGCGTCGAGCGACGCGAGCAGCGCGCCGACTCGCGTGCCGTGGCGCGGATGCTGTTGCCACGGGCAATCGCTGTGATCGGCGCATCAGATCGGCCGGGCACGGTAGGTGCCGCGCTATGGACCAACGTCTCATCGAGCGCCGACGTTCCCGTCTACGCCGTCAATCCGCGCCGCCCAGAGCTCGGAGGCACGCCGGCATTCGGCACGGTCGACGAGCTCCCCGACGAGGTGTCGCTGGCGATCATCGCCGTGCCCGCCACCGAACTCCTCACCACGATCGACGGTTGCATCGCCAAGCGGATGCGCGGCGCAGTGGTGGTGACCAACCTCGATGCATACGACGACATCGATGTCGATGCGCTGGTCCGCCATGCCCGGCGTCATGGCTTGCGCATCATCGGTCCGTCGAGCATGGGTCTCGCATCGTTGCACCCGGCGAGTCGTCTACAGGCCTCGATCGTCGACATCACCTTGCCGCCCGGCGGCATCGCCATTTCGATGCAGTCCGGAACACTCGGCGCATCGCTGCTGCGCGAGGCCGGACGGTTGCAGATGGGGGTCAGCTGGTTCGTCTCCTTGGGCGACAAGTCGGACATCTCCGCCAACGACCTGCTGCAGTTCTGGGAGACCGACGCATCGACGAAGGTGATCGCGTTGTACACCGAGTCGTTCGGCAACCCAGCCAAGTTCGCACGCATCGCCCGACGCGTGGCGACTGCCCGACCGATCGTCGCTGTGCGCACGGGCGCGGCGACGAGCCGCGCCGGAGATGCCCTCTACGAACAGGCCGGGCTGATCGAAGTCCCCACCGTGCAATCGCTCCTCGACACGACCCGTGTACTGGCAACGCAGCCGGTGCTGCGCGGCGACCGAATCGCGGTGCTCACCAACTCGCGCAGCCCCGGGATCCTGGCGGCTGCTGCGCTGCGCACCTACGGATTGGAGCCAGTCGACCCCCCGGCTCCGCTCGACTGGCAATCAGCACCTGACGACTACGGCGACGCGTTGCAAACAACGCTCGCCGACGATGACGTCGACGGTGTCATTGTGATCTATGCGCCGGCGGTGGTCGGCAGCCTCGAGGCCGTGAGCGGCGCCATCCACACCGCAGCCGACAACGACGACAAGCCGGTCATCGCCGTGGTGCTCGGCGGTGTCGACGGACCGATCACGACCGGGTCGTCCGTCCCGACGTTTGCGTTTCCCGAGCCAGCGGCCGCCGTGCTCGGACGTTCTCGGGCGTATGCGCGGTGGCTGGACACCGAAGCAACGGCCCCGGCCGGGCCAGTGAGGCCGGTCGACCCACAACGAGCGAAGCGGGCGATCGACGATGCGCTCCGTGATGCCCCACACGTCGCAGCCACCCTCGACACCGAACGCGAAATGCTCCACGCGTACGGGCTGGCGATGCCTCGCTCGGTGGCGGCCACGCCGGACACCGCTCCCGAGGTCGCCGCCACGCTGGGGTTCCCGCTGGCGATCAAGTCGACCCGACGACGCCCGGGACGGTCGGCGCGCGCCGGCGTTGCCCTCGACATCAACACCCACGACGACGTGCGCGAGGCAGTCGACACGATCGTCGATTCGCTCGGTGACGACGCACGAGACCTGATCGTGCAGGAGATGGCCCCGCCAGGGGTCGACTTGCGCATCCACTGCACACTCGACGATCGGCTCGGTCCGATCGTCACCGTTGGGTTGGGCGGCGCACAGGCCGACGCAATCGGCGATCGTGTCGAGCGCCTTGCGCCCGTGTCGCCTGCCGCCGCGCGGGCGATGCTGGGTGAGTCGCGGGCGATGGACGCCCTCGACCGGGCTGGCTTCGACCCCACACCGATGGTCGACGCGCTGGTGCAGGCTGCCCAGCTCGCGTCGGACCACCCCGAAATCACCGAACTCGACCTCAACCCGGTGATGGTGTCTGACGGCGAGGCATCGATCGCCGATGCCACCATCCTCCTCGAACGTCACGACAGAGCCACCGGTCCGATCCGGCGGCTCGACTGACGCGCGGTCGGACCGTTAGCGAAACAGGTCGGCTGACGATTCGCGGATCACCGGGGCCATCGTGGCGTCATCGTCGCGCTCCCATTCGTAGCCGCGGATCGCACCGACCGGCACCCGGCTGGTATTGCCCTTCACGAGCTCCGCGGCAGCAGCGAGCTCGTCGGCCACGCACAGCTCTTGCACCTGGAACTCGTGGCCGTGCGGATCGAACTGTCCGCGGTAGCTGTACAGCGGCGACATTCCGGCCACACCGATCGCAATGTCGGTTTGCCCCTCGCGCCACGGCCGCCCGAACGTGTCGCTGACCACGACCGCGACATCCACGCCGAGCTCGCCGCACCGCACCCGAATTCGGCGCGCGGACGCATCCGGATCAACGGGCAACACGAGCACCCGGCCCGCTGCGCCACTCGACG
>JBCBSO010000631.1:0-2578 GCA_039819205.1 Actinomycetota bacterium | reverse complement strand
CGAGCTCCCCGAGTTCGAGCGGCTGGCGCAACGCACCTACGTGTACGACGCGAACGGCAACGAAATCGCATTGTACGAGCTGGAGAACTCCCAGCCCATCACGTACGAAGACTTGTCACCGCAGGTGATCGAGGCCTTCCTGGTGGTGGAAGACAAGGAGTTCTTCGACCACGACGGTGTGAACATCCGCAGCCTCGTGCGGGCCACGCTGTCGAACTTCTCCACCGATGCGCCCCAGCAGGGAGCGTCGACCATCACGATGCAGGTGGTCAAGAACGACTTCCTCGCCGGCCTCGAGCGCGACGGTCGCTACAAGCTCCTGCAGATCCACTACGCCCGCATGCTCGAGAAGGAGATGAGCAAAGAGGAGATTCTCGAGCGCTATCTCAACACCGTGTTCTTCGGCAACAACGCCTACGGCATTCAGGCGGCGGCCGAGACGTATTTCGGAAAGACCGCGTTCGATCTCACGTTCATCGAAGCCGCCTTCCTCGCCGGTCTCGTCCGCTCGCCGTCGGGGTTCGACCCGATCAACGAGCCGGAGCGCAGTCGAGCACGATGGCTGCAAGTGCTCGATCGCTTGGAGAGTGACGAGTACATCACCCCGTTTGAGGCCGAGCGCCTGGCAGAGGAGTTCGTACTTCCCGAGCGGGTGAAGTCGATCCCCACCCGCTCCACCGAGCGCAGCTACTACACCGAGGCGCTGCGCGACTTTCTCCTCAACCGCAGCGACGTTCTTGGCGAGACCGCCCAGGAGCGGTACAACCAGCTGTTCCGGGGTGGCCTGCGCATTCACACCACGCTCGATACCGGACTCCAGCAAGCAGCGGAAGAGGCGCGCAACGCACTCCCCGACACGCTCCAGGGGTTCGACGCGGCGCTGGTATCGCTCGACTCGCGTACCGGGGCGATCCGGGCGATGGTCGGCGGTCGCGGGTTCCAGCCGGGCGAGCGCGAGGTGAACATGGCGCTCGAGCCGCGGCAGACCGGGTCGAGCATCAAGTTCTTCATCCTCGCTGCCGCAGTGCAGGCCGGCGCGCAGGCCGGCGACATCATCGACGGTCGGCGTGGTTGCCGCCTGCCGAACGAGGGCGACCCCAACGACCCGGTGTTCGAGATCAACGGGGGGATCGCCGGCAGCGTCACCAATCTGGCGCAACAAACATGGAGCTCGGTGAACTGTGCCTTCGCCCGCCTGTCGCAGGTCGTCGGCCTGAACCGTGTGGTCGACACCACCTACCGCATGGCCGCCTCGCCGTATCTGCGGCCGGGGCAGACCGACCGAGCGCCGATCGAGCCGTTTGCCAGCTACGCCACCGGCGCCAACGAGATGAGCCCGCTCGATATGGCGAGCGGGATCCAGACGCTGGCCAACGAAGGCATGCATCACGAGCCTTACTACGTCGAGTTCATCGACGATGCCGAAGGCAACCGCATTTACACCCACTTCGACCCGGGCACACAGGTGCTCACTCCTGACGCCGCACTGGAGACGGTCGACATCATGAAGGGGGTGCTCACCCGAGGCACCGCCCGCCGCCAGCTGAGCGACTTCAGTCGGCCTGCGTTCGGCAAGACCGGAACGCAGCAGGACAACACCAACGCCTGGTTCGCCGGTGGCACGCGGCAGCTGTCGACCGCCGTGTGGGTTGGCGATCCCGACGCGTACACCGCGATGGTCAGCATCCCCGAGTTCAACGCCGTCGGGGTCAGTCGGGTGCAGGGCGGCACGTTCCCGGCCCAGATCTGGGGGGCGTACATGGAGCCCGCACATGTCCTGCTGCCGCCCGAGGACTGGCCGGCGCCGCCGCCGCCAGAGCGCCCCAATGCGCAGCTCGTACTGCCAGGCAACCAGTGCGCATTCCAGGTGGTGGGCTTCGACATCGTGCCGCCGGAAGAACCACCGGAGGGTGCGCCGACGACACCCCCGCCGCCGCCCGATGCCGAGCCGGTCGAGACGGCGCCGCCGGTCACCGTGCCGATCACGGCGCGCGTCGATATCGGCACCACGGTCCCCCCGGACATCGTCGATCCGACCTATCCCATTCCGACGATTCCTGCCGATCAGACCGTCGTCCCGTGCTGAGCGCCGCCGAGACGCTGCTCCAACTCTCGGCCATCGACGTCGAGCTGACGCAACGACGAGTTGCCCGCGAGCGTCTCCCCGAACGGGAGCATGCGGCCGCGGCGTCCGCGGCGGTGGCCGAGTGGGAGCGCGAGCGAGCGCGGTTGGCCGGACGCATCGACGAGCTGACCGTGACGATCGAACGCGCCGAGGCACGCGGGGCCGAGCTGACGGCGACCAAGGAACGCTTGGAAGCGCAGATGAAGACCGTGATCGCACCGCGCGAAGCCGAAGCGCTGATGCATGAGATTGCCACCGTCGACGGTCAACGTGACGAGCTCGATCTCGCCGAGCTCGGAGCGCTCGAGGAGCAGAGTGATCTCGACGATCGGCTCACGGCGCACCTACAGCAACAAGATGGCCTGCGGGCCGCGGCGGTACAGGCCGACGAGCGGCTGGCGCTTGCGGTCGCCGATGTCGATGCCGAGATTGCCCGCCTCGAACCGCAACGGG
>JBCBSO010000630.1:0-2580 GCA_039819205.1 Actinomycetota bacterium | reverse complement strand
CCACCGATCATTCGGCGACTGGTTGAAAACCGACTTCGCCGACTTCTGGACCCACCACCTCCCCAAAGCCTTCCACGCCGTCGGACACTGGATCCACGACCACACCAAACTCTTCGTCACCATCGTGGTCGTCATCGCCATCGTCATCGTCATCGTCGTCCTCGTCGTGTTCTTCCCCGAATCCCTCGCAATCGCCGGCGACGTCATCGCCGACGCCGCCAGCAACACCTACGACTACGTCGCCAGCTTCTTCACCACGGCAGACGCAGGAGGCGCAGCCGACGGTGGGGGCCTCGGGAGCATCGACTTCGACAGCGATCCAGAGGCCGGCCTCGACTCCGATGAAGACGACCTGGGCTCTGACAACGACAACGACTACGGCCACTCGCCCGATGAGCTCGATGTCGCCGACAACAACACCAGGGCCCTCCTGTCTCGGATCGAGTCGTTCAACAACGCAGAGGCTGGCATCAACCTGTTCCAGGGCAGTGACGAGTTCACCGGCTTCGGCTTCGTCAATACGGGCTGACGGTCAGGGGCGCGACCCTCGGTCGAGGCCGGATCGCACATCACCCGCTGACACATCGGCGACGCGTCGCCGTCGATGTGCCATCCTGCCGCGCTGACCCGATTGGCCATGATCGCCGGCGCTGTTCACCGAGGACGGGGGATCGCTCTTCGTCGGCATTGCCTGGCGCGGAATCCCAGGTGGTTATCGAACTACGGTGCGATATGTGTCGCTGGTGGGCGCGGTTGACGAAGCGATGTGTCCGCGGTGGCGTTCGTGACCAGCGGGCCCATGCGTCGTTCGGTTGGCGCGTCGCTTGGCTGCGCGTTTGTGCTGCTGGCCGGGGTGATCTCACCGTTTGTGGGGTCGCATTCGGCATCGTCAATCGAGTCCGCTGTCACACAGGTCGATGCCTCGACCGACGCGCCGTCGTGCACGTCTGAGACCGTCGACGGGTCGCCGTACGTGCGTTGCGTATTGTCGGACACGACCAATGTGGTCGACCTCGCCGAACTCCCGGGGGTCGAGTCGGCGTCGAGTGAGACGCCGATCTGGATTCAGATGTGGGGCGGCAAGGGCGGCGATGCCTCGCCCACCCCGACGTTGGACTTCATCCAGGGGCCCGGCGGTCCCGCCGGTTTCGTCCAGCTCGTGACCTCGGTCGAGGCATACACGGGAGCGTTTGGGACCTCGTCGCTGTACTACGCGCTCGGAAAGGCAGGCGGCCACGCCAACACCGAGAGCAACCTCCCATCGGGAGGAACGGGTGGCGCCGCGACGATCGTCACGTCGGTCGATCCGACGACCATTGCACTCGACGAGTCGAATGTTGTTGGCATTGCCGGCGGCGGCGGCGGCGGCGCGCTGACGATCTATGAGCCTCCGGCGCGCGGTGGTGAGGGCGGTCTGCGGATGTCGAACAGATCGAAGACCAACGGTGCCGGGATGTCGGGCGGCGATCTGTACGGCGGGGGTCCCGGGAGCTTGCGCGAGCCTGGCGAGGGCGGTTCGGCCTCATTCGTGCCCAGCGGCGGCATCGAAGGAGTGGACGGTTTCTCGGGATTCGGTGGGACCGGCGGCGCACGCAAGAACCTCACCGGTGGCGCCACCAATCCGACTGGCTGGGTCAACGCCGCCGACCTGGCGGCTGCGCTCGGGACCGACGGCTCGGGGGGCGAAGCGAGGTGTGCGCCCAACTTGTGTAGTAGTGGTGCCGGAGGTGGCGGTTTCGGTGGCGGGGCGTCTGGTTCGTACGCCGAGGTGACCGACGACGGCACCACAACGCAGTACCCGTCTGGTGGTGGTGGCGGCGGCAGCTATCTGACTGAGATGCCGGTAGCGGTGTCGGATCCAAACGCTCCGACCAAGTGGGTGGATAGCCCGACCGACGGTGTCGGTGCGGTACACGTGGTCGTCAAGTTGGACGTCGACTTTCAGTCGACGTTCTGTGCCGAGGCGGTGTTGGCCGGCATCGACGGGTTCCGGTGTGTCGTGCCGTTCAATTGGGCGTTCGAGATTCCGACGGAGTTCACCGGCGACGAGTGGTTGGTGACGCTGCAGGCACAGGGTGGCTTCGGTGCCAGCGGCGGACCTGGCGGGCGGGCACAAACCACGCTCACCACCACGGGTTTGGAGGACGAGACATTGTACGCGTGGGTCGGCGCCGGGGGTGTTTCGTCGAACACGCACGGCGGTGGGGGCGGTGGTGCGTCGGTCCTGTCGCTCGCTCCCGATCCATTCACGGCGGTGACCTCGAGCGGGGTCACGAGCGACATGCTGTTGGTCGCCGGCGGCGGCGGGGGTGCGGTCCGGCTCCTTGGCTTGTGTGCCAGCCAAGGGGGCGCGGGCGGGGTCGCGGTCGCCGGGAGTTCGGGTGAGCAGGTCGTCGGTGCCGGAAGTTCCGGCGACGGCGCGAGCACCGGTGGTGGTGGGAGCACCGCAGGTGCTGGCGGTGCGTACACCAATGGCGCGTGGGCTGGGGGTGCTGGCGGCGCCGCAGTGCAATCACCGGACGGCGACGACTTGAGCGATCCAGGAACGGCGGGGTCGAGTGGGCTGACCCTTGTCGGCGG
>JBCBSO010000629.1:0-2581 GCA_039819205.1 Actinomycetota bacterium | reverse complement strand
CGTCGAAACTCGTCAGCGTCATCACCGTGTCGGCGATGGCGATCGTGGTGGGTTCGTCGTAGCGGGCGAACGTGCTTCGATCCGACCTGATCGGCTACTTCGCGCCCGAACTCGCCCGCTACGACGAACCCACCACGATCGCCATCGCCGACACGGTGATGACGCTGACGAGTTTCGACGGATGGGACTTAGCGCGCCGGGTGTACCGGTATCACGACGAGCAAATCCGCCGCTCGTGGTCGACGGCGCTCGACGTTCTGTTGAGCAAGGCCGCCTCCCGGTAGCATCACGGCCCTACTTGCGGATGTAGTTCAACGGCTAGAACCTCAGCCTTCCAAGCTGATGATGCGGGTTCGATTCCCGTCGTCCGCTCCATTGTGATGTCCGCGGGACATCGAGGACGGTCTGAGAGCGCACCTGTGGCTTCTGGGCGCCGTCAGTCGCAGATTCCGCACGCCCTGGCGCCGAGAAACGATCCGCCGCCGAGCGATCGGCCCGTCGTCAGCGCGTGCGCCCGGCGAGGTCGTGCGGGCCGGCCGTGAGATAGCCGTGCCCTTCCCGAATGAGTGCGCCCCACGGCCGCAGGATCGAGATCAACTCATCGATGTCGTCACCCAACGCGGCCAGCGCAGGCTGCATCGCCGCGTCGGTATCGGCCTCCACTCGCTCACGTGCCGCCCGACCGGTCTCGGTGAACCCGTCGCCGTCGATGTGCCCTCGCGCCTGAAGTCGAGCGGCGGCACCATCGAACTCCTCGTCGGTCCAACCGCGCGTGCGGGCGTAGCTGCGCATCGGCAGCCCCCAGTACAACTCGGTGGCGAGTCCGATCTCGGTGGCGTCGTAACCGGCGATCGTCCACGCCGCGATGTGCGCATCGCCGCGGAACTCGCGCAGCGCGTCGCCCAGCTGGAAGAGCGCGCCCATCGGATCGGCGTCGAGCGGCACCGATCGGATGCCGGCGAACAGCGGTCGGCCCTCGACACGCAGCGGCTCGACCGCTCGCTCGAGCAGCTCGACCACGCGAGCAAGCCCGTCCGGCGACACACCGAGCAGCCGGCGCAGCTGATCGACTGCACCGTCGTGTCGAGCCTGGCGGATAGTTGGTGCGTCGGTACGTGACCACCCGAGCGCAACCGAGGGCACCACGACCGTGGGCGAGAACACGCCGAACGCCGAAGCGACAACCTCCCCCGGCACCTGACCGAGCAAGCTCCCACGACTGGTGAAGTAGGCAGGCCCGTCGGGGAGCGCGACCTCACCGGCGGCACCCGGACTGGCGTCGAAACCCAGGGCGATGTAGTTGGCGTGTGCTTCGGGCGAGAAGAACACCTGCCCAATCACGGGTTCAAGCGCCGAACCCAGCGACCGGGCGACCGACGTTGCGGACATCGTCACGTCCCCTCTGCGAGTTGTGTCGCCAGTGTCGGTCCGTCGATGTCGATCGCCAACCACTGCGGGTGGTCTGTGGCCGCCCGTTCCGGGTCGGTGTGGGCAATCACCAGCGAACCCGTCTCGATCACATCGTCGAACAGCGCCCGGTACCGCTCGGCGTCGAAGGCGATGGCGAACGTGGCCTCGACCGGCACCGTCATGCGGATCGCCAGCACGATCGTGTCGTCGATGCGTGCGGCTTCGGTACGCACGTCGCCGATCCCCTCTACCGCGTGCACGCGGGCCAGGTCGGCGATCGCTGGATAGTCCGACGCGTCGATGGCCACCGTGGGTAGCTGTCGACCATCGGTGTCAACCGAGTATCCCGCGCCGAGCGCGGCGAACACCGGAATCTCATCTTCGTTCATCGGCACCTCGCTCGATGTGCTCGTGTGGTTGATGGTGTTGCGACTTGGTGAGCACCGCGATCACGCCGCCGACCAGTGCCCGTTGCCGTTCCCGATCGGCGCTGATGTGCGGACGCAGCGCATCTGGCGTACCAGCCCACGCTCCGGCGACGGCGATCACGATGGCCAACACGTCGCCGGGAAGGAACTGATCGTTCGACCCGAAGCTCGACCGCACTGCGGTGAGACCATCGATGATGTCGACGTACGCCGCGCGCTCGGCGTCGGTTGCAACCGGCCGTTCGAGCCGCCTCCAGGCATCGAGACGCAACACGTCGGGATGGTCGGCGAGGTAGTCGAACAGTGCTGTCCCATATTCCGCGAGGTCGTGTGGGGTGAAGGTCACCTCGGCGTGCAGTTGCTCGAAGGATGCCTCGACCACCCGGTCGAAGAGATCGTCCTTGTTCCCGAAGTACGCGTAGATCAGTGCCTTGTTGGCGGCAGCCGCCGCGGCAATGCGGTCGACGCGGGCGCCCGCCAGCCCATGCGCGCCGAACTCGGCGGTGGCGGCGGCCAAGATGCGCGCCCGCGTCGCCTCGGCGTCTCGAGTTGCGACCATTGGAACCTGCCTAGCGGTTGACGGTCAACGGTGACGAGTCTAGTTTATAACTAACTGGTTAGATAGTTCACCACAGACAGGACCGCTATGACGTCGACCGCACTCATTACTGGCACATCGACCGGGATCGGCCGAGCCACCGCCACGACGTTCCGTCCGTTGGCGGCGAAGTGCTTGGCGGTGG
>JBCBSO010000628.1:0-2582 GCA_039819205.1 Actinomycetota bacterium | reverse complement strand
CCCGCCCGGCCCAGGCATCCACGCCGGGTGGCATCAACGGTGGCTTCGGCGACGCCCACACGTTCACCTCCTGGAACACCTACGTCGACAAGTTCGTGTCGGAGCCCTGATGACTGCCAGCTATCAATTGCTCGTTCCTCTGCCCAACGGTGTCACTCGCACGACGCCGCTGGCCCGGTTCGGGCGCCTCTCGGTATTCATCATTCCCCGGTTGCAGGCCGACGGCGAGTTGAACGATTGGATTCGCGATTGGAGCATTTGGCCCCGGGTGATCAACGGCACCGCGCCGGGACCGCCACCTGGGGTTCCATTGACGCCGCCGATGACGTTCAGCGTCGGGATCGATGCGGCCCCGGTGCCGGCCAACTCGGGGATCGGCGTCGGTGATGCGAACTGGCTGACTCCGGCGCCCTCGGAGGCGGCATGGAGCGCGTTGTTCGGCACGAACGGTCCGGCTGGCAGCAAGTCGATCAGGGTCGATCGGTTCCGTGTCGATCTCAAGGTTGGCGATGATCTGCTGGCCCCGATGTATGACGCACCGGGTCTCACGACTGGGGTCGAGCAGCTGCTGCGCGACATTGCAGAGTCGTTTTCTTCCACGATCCCGACGGTCAGCGAGCTCAACGGGATTGGTTCGTACGGCTCGATCATCGGCAGCGGGGTGCTCAGCGATCGCAACGACCACCTGGCGCCACTCGGCGACGGCAACGTCGACAACGAGCCGACGCCGGCCGATTCGGACTTCCACGAGATCGTCGCCTACGCGCAAGCGCATCCGGAATTGTTGCGGGCACTCGGCCTGCTGATCGACCTGGAAGTTCGTCTGCCGAACTCGCCTCCGCCGTACGTCGTCACGGTGACGTCAAACCTCGAGAACCTCTTCCCGGCGGCCAAGGCGGTGCCGATGCGGGTGCGTGCGACCACCGACTTCTGGCCGGTCGAGGGCTCGGTGTCGGGACCGGGACCCGGAGATTGGTCGCCGATCGGCGATGGTTCGCACACGGTCGGCTCGGTCGACCTCGGTTCGGCGAGCACTGCCGTCGCCAACGTCGACAGTGGCTTGGAGCCGGACGACGAGACCCAGTTCGGCGGCTTCAACTCCGGTGGCATCTACCTCACGCGCAAGCCCGTCGACCTGATCACCGAGGTCGAAGGTCGGTGGGACGCCCAGGAGGAGCTCGAAGAGGACATCGAGGAGCACCTCGACGGGACCAACACGGGACCAGTCGACGTCGACACCGACGCGTTGATCGGCGGGCGGCGCTACGACGTGTGGGATGAGACGACGCAGCGGTGGTACTCGCTGTGGGATCGCATCGTGCCGGCGGGCTACGCGTTTCCGAGAAACCCCGGCTTGGACATCACACCCGACGGTGACGAAGGGTGGATGACCTACACGGCGTTCACCGAGATGGCCCGCAAGACGCGCGACCCGAACGGGGTGAACATCAACCCCGACCCGAATCCCAATCCCGACATCGGGGGCTACAAGATCACGCCGGCGCCGGCACGCTTCGACGACACCAGGCAGCGGCTCAGCCCGTTGGTGTTCGGTTGGAATGGCTGGAGCGAAGCGGCAGACCCGCCACAGAAGTCGGCATTCTCCGGCGCCACCGGCCCGGAGGTGCGGGAGCCGAACCTGCCGCCGACCGACATGGGCGGCAAAGTCGGGGTGACCTATGAGGTGCCCGACGGCGTGCTGCCACGTCTGCGCTACACGCGGCAATACAAGTTCCGGGCGCGCGTCGTCGACCTCGGCGGACACTCGCTGTCGATCGAAGACAACCACGGCGGCGGGACCAATGAGACCGCGTTGTACCGCTACGGACGGATGAACCCGATGGGTCGTCCGGTGCCGATCCGTCGCGAGCCCACACCAATTCCCGGATGGGGCGACACCGTTACCACGCTGGTGATCAAGAGTGACTTCGACATCGACGATGCGACGGTGGCACCGACGACGCGTCTGTTGTTTCCACCGAGCACGACGCAGTACCAGTGCGAACTCCACGGATTCCCCACGCCCGACGACGCTCTGTTCCGCGATCAAGCGAACTTCGACATGTTCGTCAACCGCACTGCGGCCTCGATCGAAGCGCACACGGCGATCGACCCCGACACCAGCGAACTCTTCAGCCAGCCGCTCGGCGAGTGGCGTCCCGAGGTCGGGTATCTCGTTGAGCCCGCGATGGCGGGCATTTCGCTCATCGACATTCCCGGTGCGACCGGTTCGGTGGTGATGCCGATACAGGTCGGTTGGCCGCTGAGCCATGCGGTCAGCTTCGAAATGCGCGCCGGCGATGGTGCCCCGGTCGTGCCGCCACCGACCGACAGCGGTCCGACGGCGATCATCCAGGTGCCCAAGGGCATCACCCGCACCGTGTACGCCGCGACGGCCGCCGACGCAGGGCTGGCGACGCATTGGAAGACGCTGCAGGACTGGAGCCAGCCCACCTCCGATCGGCTGCTCGACGACGCCGTGGCGGGTGACATGTGGGGGCTCTCGGAGCGGCAACCGCTGACGCTCGTGCATGCGGTACAGCGCCCGTTGACCCTCCCGATCGCCACCGTGGACGACGTGC
>JBCBSO010000627.1:0-2586 GCA_039819205.1 Actinomycetota bacterium | reverse complement strand
AGTCCTCGCTCGAGCAGCTCGGCTAGGCGCTCTGGATGGAACGGGACACGGCGGCGGTACACGAAGCTCTCGATGCCGTACTTCTCGATCTCGGGCGTGTGGAAACCCTCGAGTTCGCGTGCCCATCCTGCGGACCGCGACGCCGACTCGACGTTGTACGCGCCCGTATCGAGCACTGCCTCCATTGGCACCTCGGCGTATTGCGCCGACATCACCGACGCCCCCAGATTGAGGTGGTGCACGATGCCTTCCACCTGCTCGAGGCCGCGCTTTCCGGCGCGGTCGGTCTTGTTGATGATGATCACGTTGGCGAACTCGATCTGGTCGATCAGCAACTGGGAGATGCGCCGTTCGTCGCCCTCGACTGCGCCGATCTCGCGATCGACCAGTCGATCGCGGGTGCCCAGTTCGCGCAGGATCGTCTCGGCGTCGACGACGGTGACCATCGTGTCGAGATCGGCGACGTCGCCGAGCGACACGCCGTCTTCATCGCGGAAGGCAAACGATGTGGCCACCGGCATCGGTTCGCTGATGCCGGTCGACTCGATGACGATCGCATCGAATCGATCTTCCGCAGCGAGGCGTGCCACCTCGACCACCAAGTCTTCGCGCAGCGTGCAACAGATGCAACCGTTGGTCATCTCCACCAGCTGTTCGTCGGCGCGGAGAACGTCGGCCCCACGCACCAGTTCGGCGTCGATGTTGATCTCGCTCATGTCGTTGACGATCACGGCGACCCGCCGATCGTCGCGGTTGTCGAGAATCCGCTGGAGCAACGTGGTCTTGCCCGCCCCGAGGAAGCCCGACAACACGGTCACCGGCACCTTCTCGGCCGCCTCGTCGGTTGGCTGGCGATCGGCGGCGGTCGTCGGCGACATCACCTCAGCGTATGAGAACCGGTCTCATTTCGTGCTCGCTGGAATCGGCGGTGTCGACCAACACCACGTGGGACGCGTGTCGTTGCGGTTCAGCGCCGGAACCAGGGGTGCTCTTGTGCGAACAGCGTCATCGCCTCACGGCGGGTCGTCGGGCCGTGGATGCCCGTCGTGTCAACGGCGCGCCGCAGGGCGGCACGATCATCCGGCGATGGCTGGCAGTTCGTCAGCATCGGATCGATCCCATACACGCGAGCGGCGTTCAGGCCGAGGATCTTCGCCTTGATCTCGTCGGTCAAGGCGGGGTAGCCGAACCGCTCCTGAAACTCCGCGGTGATCTGGAACGCCCGAAACGCCTCGATTTGTGATTGTGGCGAGCCGTACCACAACGAGTCGGTGCCCCACAGAATGTTGTCCTCGCCGAACGCCACGAGCAGTTTGCCAAGCACGTGGGCCGCCTCGTCGGGGCGCTGGATGAGATTCCACCAGGTCGACCCGAGTTCCGGGTACACGTTGCCGCCGACCCCAACGCCGGCCTGCTCAGCAGACGCGATCAATCGGTCGACGCCGCCCGCTCGCAAGCCAGCCTCGATCCCGGGGTACGGCCCTTCGGTGACCGTTCGTTCGAAACCCGAGTGGTAGATGCAGAACGCCAGATCGGAGTGGAGCACCGCGGCCGGGCCAACGTCGACCGGCGACGCCGCGGCCGGGCCGAGCCCTTTGTGCACGCAGATGACCTGTTGACCGAGCGCCCTCGCTTGATTGCAGAACGCAGTTCCCACCTCGTCGTCCAGCCGCCACGTTGGTCCTTCGTGCGTGTACGCCTTCCAGGCGGCGATGTCGAACTCGAGGGCCGTGGCCGCCATTGCATCCATCGCTTGGTCGATGGTGCCGATCGTCGGCGTGGCGTGCCCCTGGATCAGCACTCGATCGATGCATCCCGCCACCTCTGCTTGCCGCCGTGCACGGTCCATCACCTCGGCGCTGAGCGGGTCGGGGTCGGCCACGACCGGGATTGCCGACAGCACGGCAACCGTCGTGTCGCTTCCGTCCAGCACGAGCGACAGCCAGCTGTCGATGCCGAGGCACTCGGCGGGATCGAGACCACACGAGGCCTGTGGAAACCCGAACCCGAACCCCGACGTGGTGCCGGGTGGATACTCGAGCAGATGCGTCTGGACATCGACGATGAGGTCGCCGTCGCGCGCCTGGAGCACCGTCGTGGCCGCGTCCTCCTCGATGGTCGACTCGGGAGGCAGCTCGAACGTGCCGCCCGTGCCCACGGGGGCGGACGTCGTCGACGTGCCGCTCGACGTTGCCGTTGGCGCCGAGCCGTTGCGCGTCGTCGACGTCGCGCGCTGCTCGGAGCTGCAGGCCGCCAGCGTCGACAGCGTCGTGGCCATACCCGCGGCGGTGCGCAAGAACCTCCGGCGGCCCATCCCGAGACGCCGGGCGTTCGTGTCGGCCGCATCGAGCGTGCGGCGGACGGTCTCGTTGATCAGCTCGGAACGGGGGAGCGGCGCGTACTCCCCATTGGACAGCGGGTGGAACCGAATTGGGAGTTCGTCGTCGGGCGACGCCATCGCCCTATCCTCTCGCACCCTGTTCGTGGACCTCCGTCAGGCCTTCACGAGTCGAAAAACCGGGATCGTCCTGCCGGTCTTCGCAGCGTTTTCGGCGTACTCGAGGAACTGCGGCTGCTCGGCTGCCT
>JBCBSO010000626.1:0-2590 GCA_039819205.1 Actinomycetota bacterium | reverse complement strand
CGACAGGTCGACGAGGCCGTTGTTCTGCAGCACTTCCTTGGCTTCGCCCTCGAGCGTGACCGGAATCGCCACGACGACTTCTTCGTTCAGGTTGACCTGGATGAAGTCGACGTGGAGCACCGTGCGGCGCACCGGATGGCGCTGAATGTCCTTGATCAGCGACGGGTATACGTTGCCGTCGACGGTGAGGTCGAGGATCGTGTTCAGGCCCGCAGCGCCGGACAGCGCGTGGCGGAGCTCGCGGCGGTCGACATCGACCGACAGCGGATCCATGCCGTGGCCGTACACGACGGCGGGGATCCGGCCCTCGCGCCGCAGCCGGCGCGACGTGGCGCTGCCGGTGGCGCGCCCAGTGGTGGCGTTGAGAACGGTCTCGGTCATGGTGCGGCTCTTCAGTCGTTGATGCAGTGGTCGATCGGGTGCGGGCAGTGCCCGCCGAGCAGCCAACCACGCTACCGCCGCCCTCCAGCCGCCCCTACGTGCTCACGCCTCCCCGAAAAACCGGGGATTCCAGGCGCCACGCGCCGGATTTCGCGAACAGAACCGACGGCCCTCCGAAAAACCGGGGATTCCCGGCGCAATGCGCCGGTTTCCGCGAACAGAACGGGTGTCCTCAGCTCGCAGTATCGAGATCCGCTCGGCGACGGAGGTAGATCTGGCGGACCTGCCGGGCCGCGGTGTAGATGTCGTCGATCACGGTCTCGTCGAATCGCAACACCATCCAGCCCACCTCACTGCACGCCCGATCGCGGCCCTGATCTCGACGCTGAGCGATGTCGCCGCCGTGCCACCACGAGTGGCCCGGTTCGACTGCCAGGCGAACCTGCGGCCAGGCGATGTCGAGATGGACGAGGTCCCCAGAGATGAGGCGCAGGGGGTATTGCCGCTCCGGCTCGGGGAGCGATAGCGCGCTGAGCGCATCGATCAGCCGTCGCTCGAGGTTGCTCTGCGTTGCCCGTGTCCGTGTGCCAACGCGCTCCAGCCACCGCTCGAACGTGGCGACACCGTCCTTCCCGCGGCATCGGTGCTGCTGGAGGTACTCGCGTGCCGCGTCGGGGGTGATGAGGCCGCAGTGCCATGCGTCTTCGGCCGCCCGCTCGAACCGATGTTGGTTGAACACAGCAGCGAGGCTGTACAGCGTGCGCATCGGGTTGGCCGTCGTGATCCCGTTGGCCTCGAACGCGTCGCGGCGGTAGTCAAACCAGCTGGAGTAGTGGGCGACGAGCCACGGCGGATTGGTGATGCGGCGACGGTTGGGGATCATCACATGGATCGGATCCTGGGGCATGGCGCGCATGCCGAGCAGGCGGGCAGCGGTCGGGCCGAACAACAGCCCTCGTCGGCCCACTTCCAATTCAGCCGCCTTACAGCGCAGCTCGAAGGTCTCGGCTTGGGCGCCCGTGCGAAAGGTCGATCTCGTCACGCGCACCAACTCGCTGCGTTGGCATGCGCGCCGCAGCGCGTCGTCTGAGATCCCCAGGTTGCGTATCTGTTGCCGTGACACCACGCCGTGCTGGGATGCGCAGAGTTCCATGACCGAGCCGAGCTTCATGCGGGGAAGTGGGCCCGACGACCGTCAAGGCGGAAGCGCCAGGTTTCTGTTCGCCAAATCAGGCGCGTGGCGCCTGGAATCCCCGGTTTTTTCGAGCGGCGCTGGTCGCGTTAGGCGAGGTTTTCGCCGTCGAAAATGTCGCTGACGCTGGTGTCGTCGAACACGGCGCCGAGGGCTTCGGCGATCAGCGGGGCGATCGACAGCACCTCGATCTTGTCGATCTGTTTCTCGGACGGCAGCGGCAACGTGTTGGTCAGCACGATGCGCGTGAGCGGGCTGTTCTTCAGCCGGTCGATCGCCGGACCCGACAGCACGCCGTGCGTAGCCATCGCCCACACTTCCTTGGCGCCGCGTTCCACGAGCAGATCGGCCGCCGCGCAGATCGTGCCGGCCGTGTCGATCATGTCGTCGGTGAGCACGCACGTGCGTCCCTCGACGTCGCCGAGCACCTCGGCCGCTTCGGCCACGTTGGTCAGTCCTTTTGGACGACGCTTGTAGATGAACGCCAGGTCGGCGCCACAGTCGTCGAGGTGCTGGGCCATCCGCTGGGCGACCTTGATGCGCCCGGCGTCGGGCGACACGATCACCGGCTCGGTGGCGTGCGCCCGGATGTAGTCCTCGAGCACCGGCATCGCGGTGAGGTGGTCGACCGGGCCCTCGAAAAAGCCCTGGATCTGCCCCGAGTGAAGGTCGATCGAGATCATCCGCTTGGCCCCGGCAGCGAGGAACATGTCGGCGACGAGACGAGCCGTGATCGGCTCGCGTCCTTCGCTCTTGCGGTCTTGGCGGGCGTAGCCATAAAACGGGCACACCGCGGTGATCCGCTTGGCCGAGGCCCGATACGCCGCGTCGATCATGATCAGGTGCTCCATGATCGAGTCGTTGATCGAGGAGTGATCGAGCCCGTAGTGGCTCTGCATGATGAACACGTCGGAGCCGCGGATCGACTCGCCGAAACGGCAACGCATCTCGCCATTGGCGAACACACCCGGAATTGGCCGAGGAGGTGGCGTCGCACCTCAATCTCGAGGTCGGTCA
>JBCBSO010000625.1:0-2592 GCA_039819205.1 Actinomycetota bacterium | reverse complement strand
GCCGAAGTCGGCGAGATAACGAGCGCAGTTGGGACCGGCGAGCACCGTCGACATGTCGACGACGCGCAAGCCGGCCAGCGGCCCGCCTGTCGGAGCGATCTGATCGGTCACGATGCCCAGCTCGCGATCCGGTCGCACGCGGCCGACAGATCGGCAGCCCGACCCGCAACCGAGAAACGGACGTATTCGTGGCCGCGCGGCGGATCGAAGTCGACGCCGGGCGTCGTGGCGATCGACAGCTCGTCGAGCCACCGCTCGCACAGATCCATCGAGCCGCGAGCAAAGCTCGACGTGAGCTGCGGTACGTGGGCGTACACGTAGAACGCCCCGTCGGCCGGGGCGACATCGACGATCCCGGCGGCGGCCAACCCATCGAGGAGCAGCTGGCGGTTGTCGCGATAGGTCGCCACGTGGCCGTCGAGGGACTCGCTCGCACCGAGCGCAGCCAGCGCTGCGATCTGGGAAACGTGTGGTGCACAGATCAACAGGTTCTGTTGTAGGCGCTCGAGGGTGTCGACCAACCCCTCGGGCAGCACCATCCACCCAACTCGCCAGCCGGTGAGACACCAGAACTTGGAGAAGCTGCTGATCACGACGGCGTCGGGGTCGTGGCTGAGCACGCTCGGCGCGGCCGAACCGTCGACCAACTTGCCGTAGATCTCGTCGGCGACAATGCGCACACCTCGGGCGCGAGCCCATGAAGCAAGATCGGCAAGCGCAGCATCACCGATCACGGTGCCGGTTGGGTTCGACGGTGAGGCCAGCACGAGACCATCGAGGGCGCGTCCCGCAGCGGCGCGATCAATGGCGTCAGAAGTCGGCGCCCAACGGTCCGCCGGCCCGACGGGCACCGGTACGGTCTCGACCCCGAGCGCCTGGAGCGTGTTGCGGTAGCAGGGGTAACCCGGCTCGATCACGGCGACCCGGTCGCCCGGCTCGAACAGAGCAACAAAGGCCAGGGTGAACGCCGCCGACGCACCGGCGACGACGGCGATGCGCGACGCGTCAACGCCGTCGTATTGTTCAGCGATCGACCGCCGCAACCGGCGGTTGCCGAGTGCCGGGGTGTAACCGAGCGGCCGCTCAAGCGAATCGCGTACCGCATCGAGCACGACCGCCGGTGGTGTTGCCGACGGCTCGCCGAGTTCGAGGTGGAGCACCGTGCGACCCTCGGCCTCGAGTTCGGCCGCCCGGCGGGCCATGGCCATCGCATGAAACGGCGGCACTGCCGCGGCACGCGCGGCGGCGGTGATCGACGGTGCACTCACAACTGGCAGTTTGGCCGACACGTGCGGTGCGGCCCCAGCTGTCGGACGACGTCAGGTGGCGAGGCCGATGGGGCAGCTCACGCCGGTGCCACCGATGCCGCAGTAACCGTTGGGGTTCTTCGACAGGTACTGCTGGTGGTACGGCTCGGCGTAGAAGAACCCGTCGGGATAGTCGATCGCCTTGATCTCGGTGGTGATGTCGCCGTAGCTAGCGTCGGCCAACTCCGCCTCGAACATCGCCTTCGTCGACTGTGCGGCGGCCAGTTGCTCGGCGCTGGTGGTGTACACCGCACTGCGGTACTGCGAGCCAACGTCGTTGCCCTGGCGCAGTCCCTGCGTGGGGTCGTGGCCTTCCCAGAACGCCTTGAGCAACTGCTCGTAGCTGATCTCGGCCGGATCGAACACCACGCCGACCACCTCGGCCTGGCCGGTCATTCCCGAACACACCTCTTCGTACGTCGGGTTCGGCGTGAAGCCGCCGGCATAGCCGACGAACGTGGAGTAGACGCCGGGGAGCTGCCAGAAGATCCGCTCGGCGCCCCAGAAGCAACCCATGCCGAACACGGCGACTTGGTACCCCTCAGGCCACGGCCCGACGAGCGGGTTCCCGTTGACGTGATGCACGTCGGGCACCGGCATGGATTGATCGGTGCGTCCCGCCAGGGCATCTTCGGACTCGACCATCGTGGCGTGCTTGCGGAACAACATCTCTTCAGGATACGGACCGCTTGGGGCAACGGATGACGTCCAGCCTGAACGATTGATCAACACGCGCTCGATACGGTCGTGGGCGATGCCCGAGCTGCGCACGATCACCACCGACGATCTGCTGCGCGTACACGAGATCAATCAGGCCAACACACCCGAGGTTGGCGATGTGACGATCGAGCGGCTGCGTTGGTTGGTCGATCAGTCGGCGATCGGACTGGTCGCCACGATCGACGACGAGATCGCCGGGTTCTGTGTCGTCCTCGCCCCCGGGTCGAGCTACGAGTCGGTGAACTATCGATGGTTCGCGACGCATCACCCTCACGCGACGTATCTCGATCGTGTCGCAGTCGACAAGCGGTTCTGGAGGCGTGGCGTCGGTTCGGCCCTGTACGGCGAAGTCGAAGCGCAGGTGGCGAGCAGACCTGGCACCCACGAGCTGGCTCTGGAGATCAACGTCGAGCCACCGAACCCACGCTCGATGGCGTTCCATGCGGCCCGTGGGTTCGCCGAGGTCGGCCGCCAAGACACCAACTACGGAGTCACGGTGTCGTTGCAGATCAAAGTGTGTTGACGTGTGACAGCAGGGGTCAGACCCCTCGTGTCACCGGTGTGA
>JBCBSO010000624.1:0-2598 GCA_039819205.1 Actinomycetota bacterium | reverse complement strand
CCATTGCTTCGTCGGCCAGTTCGGTGAAGTCGAGGCGCGCCCGATGGAGGTCGAGCGTGCCGCTCACGAGGCGGGTGGTCCGCAACCTGCTCGACAACGCCATCCGCTACTCGCCCGACGATTCGGTGGTCACCGTGACGCTCGAACAGATGGGCAGCGACGCCCGCCTGCGCGTGGCCGATGAAGGGCCGGGTTTCCCGCCCGGCTTCCGCGAGCGGGCATTCGAGCCGTTCACTCGCGCCGACCCGGCACGCGACACACGCACCGGCACGGCAGGGCTCGGATTGTCGATCGCCCGCGGCATCGTCGCCGCCCACGGCGGCCGAATCGCGATCGGTCCAGGCCCCGGCGGTGTCGTCGAGGTGCAGCTGCCGGTCGCTGCATCGTCGGCGCTACGCCCAGCTCGACAGCGCATCGACGAGTCCGTCGATGAGTCGTTCGGTGTGGGGCGTTAGGCCCGGACCCTCCCAGTCCCACCACAGCGGACTCGACCCACGTACGCGTGGCGGCAGCTCCACCTGCACGCCACCGTCGCGCGGCAGGTTCACCGGATTGTCCGGATGCACGCCGCGTAGGGCCGACGGGATGCGCTCGAGGTCGGTGACCACGTCGTAGGCGGGCAACGTTCGACGCAATGCCGCGCCGACGTGCTCAGCAAACTCGCGATTCCCGCCCCCCAACAGCAACGACGAAAACATGCCGCGCCGGCCGAATCCGTGAATGGTCGCAACGATGTCGACGTCGTCGAGGAACCCAGCGAGCGCCGGCGACTCGGCCGGCCGCACCTTGGTCGAGGCAAGGTGGCGGCGCGTGCTCATCGGCTGGATGATCCCGTAGTACGACACCCCTGCTTGTTCTGCGACGCGCTCGGCGATCACATCGGTCATCTCTTCGAGCGCACCGCCGTGATACGCCATCACGCCGACGTGCACGCCCTCCTGCGGACGAATTTCGCACCGCTCCTCAACGCCGTCGAGGGCGAGCAGTTCGGTGAGCGTCGCTGCTCGCTCGAGACCGTCGGTGGGACTCACCGACCACGTCCTCCGAACCGAGTCTGCACGAGGGTCGATGATCGCACCTCCGGCGGGGGCCGCCATCACCGTGAGGATCGCCAGCGCGGGCGCCGCTCGGCATGCCGACCGCTCGACTGCAGCAACGTGGCTCTACGATGTCGCCCGTGCTGGTGTGGATGGACCTTGAAATGACCGGGCTCGATCACACCAGCGACGTCATCGTTGAGATCGCCACGTTGGTCACCGACGACGACTTGGCGATCGTCGAAGAGGGCCCCGACCTGGTGATCCACCAGCCCGATGAGGTGCTCGCCTCGATGGACCCGTTCGTGGTCGATATGCACACCCGCTCGGGACTGCTCGATCAGATCCGAGCGTCGACCATCAGCCTCGACGAGGCGGGGCGGGCCACGCTCGAGTTCATCCAGCGCCACGTGCCCGAGCCGATGAGCGTGCCCCTGTGTGGCAACTCGATCGGCACCGATCGGCGGTTCCTTGCGGCCTACCTCCCCGACATTGAGAACCACCTGCACTATCGCTCGATCGATGTGTCGAGCATCAAAGAGTTGGTGAAGCGCTGGTACCCAGACCTCGACGGCCAACGGCCCCAGGGCAAGGGCGCGCACCGCGCGCTCGACGACATTCGTGCATCGGTCGCCGAACTCGAGTTCTACCGGCAGCATGTGTTTGTCGACGCCGACGCCCTCGTTCTGCCGGAGCCGCCATCCGACGAGTCCGCCGCCACCACCACGCCCAACGCCGCCGCCGACGATGACCACCCGGCACCCACGGCGAGCGACTGAACTGGCCGCTGGCGGCGCACTCGCCGTCGCGCTCGTGCTGACGGCGTGCAGCGACGCGTCGAGCGAACCCGCCGTCGCTGGCCCGAACAGCCCGCCATCAACCGCCGCGTCGTCCACCCTCCCGACGGCGACGACCACCAACTCGACCGCTGGCTCGCCGATCGTGATCGAGCGTTTGTGGAGTCCCGAAAACGCGGTGGCCGAAGTGAACGGGTCCGGCGCATCGCCCGGCGCGGTGGTAACGGTCGACGATGAGGCGCAGGAGGAAGCATCGTTCGACTTTGGTGCCGACGGGGCATTCACGATGCGCGTGCAGATCCTCGACGAGGGTGCGCACACCGTGTGCGTCGACGACGCCTGCGGCCGTGTCTACACCCGTGCGATCGATGCCGAGTCGATCGAGGAGGTCGAGGCCAAGATCAACGAGGCGATCGTGCTGGCGCAAGAGCGGTTCGACTTCGAGGCGGCGCTGCCCGAGTGGCGCATCGAAGTCGCCGGACCGATGTCGGGTACGGGCGGGTCGACCGACGTCGACGACAAGATCATCGTGATCCACTCCAACCGCAACCGCTCCCTCGACGAGTACGTGGTCACCGTGCTGCACGAGTGGGGGCATGCGGTCGACGCCGAGTGGATGAGCGACGACGACCGCGTCGCCTATCGCACACTGCGCGGCATCGACGCCGCTACCGAGTGGCGCGAGCCCGGCGTACACGAGCTCGACACGTGGGTATTGCAGCCCAGCGAGGACTTCGCCGAAGTGATGGCCGCGTACTGGACCA
>JBCBSO010000623.1:0-2600 GCA_039819205.1 Actinomycetota bacterium | reverse complement strand
CAGTACCTCGATTGCCTGTCGGCGCCAGCGGCGCGCTTCTGCCAGTTCGCATCGCATAACATTGCCGAAGAGCGCCCGTCCTCAGGCGCCGGGAGAGAGATGACCGACGTCGACAGCACCGCACTACCTGCCGATGGACGGGCGGCCCGGCGACAACGCAACATCGACGCTGCACTCGACGTGGTGCTCGAGTTGTTCGCCGAAGATGCGATGTTCCCGACGATCGAGCAAGTGGCCAAACGCTCGGGGTTGTCACTGCGGTCGCTGTATCGCTACTTCGCTGACCCGGGCGAGCTCCTCGAGGCAGCGATCCGGCGCGGTGCACAGCAATCGCGCGAGGCGTCGCGTATCCACGGCTTCGCGAAAGGTCCGCTCGAGAAGCGCATCGACGACTTTGTGGCGATGCGTGTGCGGCTATGGGAGCTGCGCGGCGCGGTGTTGCGGGCCACCTTGGCCAACGCGGCCCGCCACCCTCGGGTTCGCGAGGAGCTAGCGGCACGCCGCACCGACATGCGCATGCAGTTCGAGCAGCAGTTCGAGCGGGAACTGTCGGCGATGAAAGGGGCTCACCGTGATGCGGTGGCCGCGGCCGGCGATCTGCTGACGCAGATGGAGTCAGTCGACTTCCTACGTCGACATCGGCAGCTGACCGCGGAAGAGACGAGAGCATCGATCGGCACGGCGCTGCATGGGCTGTTCGCCTGATGGGTTGGTTGGGGTCTCCGTGAGCGGCGGCGACTCATTGCAGCAACTCCACGGCGTGACGCCGCTGCGGGTGATGGGGTCGAAGATCTCGTACTACACCGGCAAGTTCGAGGGGTACCTGCGGTACAAGGAGATCCCCTACGAGTTCGTCACGATGACACCACGGGTTCGTCGGGAGGTGACCCGACGAACCGGGGCGGCACAGATGCCAGCAGTGGAGCTGGCCGACGGACGTTGGATGACCGATTCGACCCCGATGATCGCCTGGCTGGAGGAGCAGTTCCCGACGCCTGCGGTGATCCCGATCGATCCGCTCCAACGTTTCTTCTCGCTCCTCGTAGAGGACTACGCCGAAGAGTGGTTGTGGCGGCCCGCGATGCACTTCCGGTGGAGCTATCGGCGCGACGCACTCCAACTCAGCCGCACGATTGCCGACGAGATCGTCGACGTCCCGCTGCCCGGCCCTGTGCGGCGGGCGTTCGTGCGGCGCCGTCAGATCGGGGGGTGGACGCGCGGCGACGGGGTCACGGCTGACACCTGGGCGCACGTCGAAGGCTGCTACACCGGTGCACTCGAGCGGCTCACCACGATCTTGGCGGACCGTCCGTTCCTGCTCGGAGCACGTCCGACGATTGCTGATTTCGGCTTCTTCGCGTCGATGTTCCGACACTTCGGCCAAGATCCCACCCCCGCGCATTTGATGCGCGAGACGGCCCCGTTGGTGTTCGAGTGGCAGGCGAGGGTGTGGGCGGCGCGGGCATCCACCACCGATGGCCCGCTGGTCGATGGTGTCCCGGACGACTGGGGGCCGATCCTCGACGACATCGGATCGGCCTACCTCCCGTACCTCAACGCCAACGCGCGGGGTCTCGCCGCTGGCGCGGAGCGCCACGACGCCGACGTCCAAGGTGTGACCTATCGGGATCTGCCCGTGTCGCAGTATCGCGTGTGGTGCCTCGAACGACTCCGTGAACACGTCGACGCCGTGCCCGCGGATGTCCGTGACGAGGTTCGGACTCGGCTCGAGTCGCACGGCTGTTGGGCGCCGCTGTGGGAGGCCACCGAAGTGGCCTCCGGCTACGACGGTGAGGCGGTCCCGTTCCGCGGCGAGAAGGTGCACTATCCCGGACACCGTGTGTACGGCTGATCGGTTCGCCGTGCTCCAATTATTGCCAGTGTGATGCGCAATAGTTACGATGACGGGTATGCCGAGATATGGGGATGTCGACGAGGCGTACGGAATCAAGCTGGCGACAACACCGCCCGAAGAAGACGGGCCGGTGTGGATGATCAACTTGATGAGTTATCGCGAGGAAGCGGACTACGCCGATGGGCGATCGACCTCGCGTACCGGCCGCGAAGCTGACGACGAGTACACCCCGCTGGGTCCGCTCGCCGCGGTCGGAGCGGAGATCGCCTTCGTCGGCGACGTCGCCGACCAGTTCATCGGCGAAACACCGAAGTGGGACCGCGTTGCCGTGGTTCGATACCCGACGCGCCGAGCGTTCATCGACATGCAACAGCGCGAGGACTTTCAAGACCAACACGTCCACAAAGAGGCGGGCATGGCAGAAACGATCGTGATCGGCGGCCAGCCACTCGAAGTGCCACAAATCACCAACGGCCCCGACTGGGCCGACGTGCCACATCCGCCCACCGACGACGACGGCCCGTTCACGATGGTCCACGTCATTCGATTCCACGACGAGACCGGCGCGACAACGACTCCTGACCACATGACGGCCTATCAGGACGTCGCCGGTTCGGTCGCGGTGCCCAACGGGGTGCGCATCGATGGATGGTTCTCCGCCGAAGGGACGATCCTGGGCGATGGCCGTTCATGGCATCAGGTGCGCTTCAACACGTTCCCCAGCAGGGCGGCGTTCATGGCGGTG
>JBCBSO010000622.1:0-2600 GCA_039819205.1 Actinomycetota bacterium | reverse complement strand
CCACGGGTGACTCGGCAGCAGACGCCGCCACCGACGTCTCGGCTTGATCGTTGCCGTCGTCGTCAGAACACCCAGCGATACCCATCCCGGCCACGACGACGACCGTCGTCACCGCAGCTCTACCCCACGTCGACGTCCTCAGTGTCACGCCTGCGCAAGGTACTTGCTGAGCTTCTCCAGTGCTGGTGGACCAAACTCGAGTGCGGCCGTCGCGGCAGCATCGGCAGCAGCCGGATCGGCATCGGGAGCGGACGACCAGTCGAGCCGCGCGTGCAGCAGCCAATCGGCCAGCTCCGGGTCGGCGCCCCAGCGCACGGCGTTCATCATCGAGCCAAGCAGTGTGCTCATGAAGTCGGTGGCACTGTCCGGGTGGGGCACCACAGTGCACAGTTCGTTCTTCGTCGACTCGTCGTCGTAGTTCGCTTCGACGTGGCCGATGAACGCCGCGCTGAACACCTGCTGGCAGTGACGCACGGTCTGCAGCACGATGCGGTTGTCGCCGAACACGGGCACCATCGGCCGACGGGCAAGGCCGTCGGCGGTGCAGTCGACAAATACCGTGCCAGGCTCGACCGCCACGGTGCCGTCGTCGAGCACCAGCTCGGTCGCCTCGATCGACTGCACCCGGCCCATGCGGATCACCAACGAGATCGTGCGCAGCATGTCGAGCTCGATCTCGGTCACGGTCGAGCAGCGATACATCGACGGCGTCACGTCAGGGTCGAGCCGCATCAGCGACCCGGTCGCCTCGATGCGGGCGAACATGTCGTCGACCGATTCCGATGCCGCGATCGCCTTGAACTGGGCGACGAACCCGCCAGCGGTTTCGCCGAACAACGAGCTCGGCTGGATCGTGGCGCGGTTGAGGTACCACGAGTCGCGCGGCATGACCCACGAAATCCGTCCAGCGTCGACGCCGTGTTGCAGCAACCACAAGCATGCGTCGGCACCGGTCTTGCCGGCCCCGACCACGACGAACCTTGGCGGTGCCGTGGTCACCTTGGGCAAGCCGTTGGGTGGGATGCAGGTAACGCCGTCGGCGACGGCGTACGGCGGCGGTCGGTGCGCCGGCACCTCGACCTTCATGTACGACGCGTCCACGATCGTGTCGGCACGCACGGTGGTGGTGCCCCCGCCGACCAACGACTCCACGGTGCCGTTGCCATCGTGCCGGCTCATCGGCAGGTAGCGCACCCGCCCCGAGGGAAGGAAGGTCTGGTCGAGGACCTGGCGAAAGTAGGCCACGACCTCGCTGCCGGTGGCCAACTCGTACAAGCCCGTGTTGGTCCCGACCTGGTCGATGGCGCCACTGCCGAGCGGAGTCGAATTGACGCCGTAGAACGACGACGGCTGGTGCAGCCGCACGTACGGATAGGCGTCGTTCCAATGACCACCGGGAGCAGCATGCTCGTCGACGAGCGTGACCGTGGCGTCGGTCTCGCTGAGCAACACGTCGGTAAAGGCCATGCCCATCGCACCGGCGCCGGTGACCAGGTAGTCGGTCGAGATCTCTTCCATCCGCCCACCATGCCACCTCGGGTTGGTCTACGGCGGGCCGGTCCGCTCACCAGGGTGAGCACAGCACCGTCAGCACGGTGTAGTCAGACGTCACCTCCCGCTGCCCCATTACCGGGCCCGATGGCCAATATCCTGCAGATCATGAGTCCCAACCGCTCACGATCGCGGCGGGCCGCCGTGGTGGCGGTCACTGCTGCCGCGGCCCTCATCGCGAGCAGCTGTGCGCCAACAGCCGAGGAGGGAACGGTGACCACGGCGCGCATCGTGCCGGACTCCACCGCGTTCGCTGTGCGTCCGGTGGTCAGCACGACCACCACGATTCCGGTGCTCGATCCGAACGATCCCGACGTCGATCGCTCCGATCTCCCGGGCAGCGACTACGTGGTGCAGGAAGGCGACTACGGGTTGAAGGTCGCCGGCGAGTACGGCATCACGCTCGATGACTTGGTGGCCTACAACGGCTGGGACACCATCGCCTCGTTTCCTTGGCCCGGTGAGGTGATCCGCATCCCACCGGTCGATCCCAACGCGCCCGCCGTGACGCAGCCGACCTTTGCCCCCGAGGTGTGCGAGTCGAAGGTACACACCATCGCCGAAGGTGATTATCCCTTGGAGATCGCCGACGAGTACGAGATCACCGTGCAGCAGCTCACCCAGGCAAACCTCGGTAACCGGGCATTCGCCGTGTTCGCCATCGGCGGCAACATCGTCATCCCACCCAACTGCTGACGCACCGGTTCGGTCACCGGGCGCCGGTCGACCCGCGCCATCTCGGCGTCATCACCGGCGGCAGCCGAGCGCAGCCACGCCGAGAAGCAGTAATGAGCGGCGCGTTGGCGCGGCGGTTTCGGGACTGCCTTCTCGGCGCCGTGGATGGCGGAAATCGCCTGCTACAACGCCGAGATTCGCAACGAATTGTGCTGCGGTGTCGAAATCGGTGATCTCGTTCGTTGTAGTCATGTTCAGATCAACACCGAGCGATACGGAGGAGCACCGATGAGTGAGACACAGAAAGTCACGATGGTCGGCACGATCACGTGCCAGGACCGCAGCCATCTCGGCGGCCTTGCCGTCCTGGCACG
>JBCBSO010000621.1:0-2601 GCA_039819205.1 Actinomycetota bacterium | reverse complement strand
ATGCCGGCTCGCCACCGCGACCGCTGATGGTCGATGTGATAGAGACGGCGCCAAAGCCGCCCTCGGCCACGGTCAATTCGGCTGACGCAGGACCCGCTGACGTCGGGACGAAGGTCACCCGCACCGTGCAGTCGCCACCCGGCGGCACCGACAGGGTGGCCGTGCACGTGCTGTCGTCGCTGTTGATGCGGAACCGCGGGTCGCTCACCTCGACGAGGAACGGGTTGAACGACGACGGCCCTTCGTTGATGACAGCGACATACCACTCGTCGCTCTCGAGACCGACCACTGTGGTCCCGAGATCGGCATCGGCGAGCGATAGGCGCGGCGGCGTGGACACGGCGACCACGCGGCGACCGCTGCTGTCCTCGCCGGCCACGGTGTCACCGAGCAGATCGCTGGCGGCCAACGTGTCGAACACGATCGACCGACCGGTTTCGTTCAGTGCGGGAGCCGAGTGCGCGCCCAGCGCTGGACGCACGCCATCGTCGGATACCGCCGCCCGACGGAGATCACCGGTGGCCACGTCGGCCACGAGCAGATCGCCGTCGGTCGCTTCACCGCCACCGGCGGCGCGAATGAGCTGCAGGTTGGTGGCTTTGGTGACGAACGCCACGAGGTGTCCGTCGGCACTGATTGCCGGCTGCGACGACGGCGCAGCGCCTGCGACGAGTACTCCGTCGTCTCCCGCAACTGCGCTCAACATGGTGAGAGCAGTGCGGTCGGCTTCGTCGAACCGTCCGTTGCGGTCGACGTCGCGATCGAGGTGGAACACCTGACTCGGACAGGTGCCGTCGCATGTGCCGAAGTCGGCGGGTACGAGCACCGGGTCGGACGAGGTGAAGGTGATCGCTCCGCCGGTGCGCGACAGCGCAGGCGATCCGGCGCCGACCTCGGATGGCGTGCCGTCGGGACGCTGCGTCACGAGACGCACCGCAGCGAACGGATCGGGTTCGTTGCGATCCCACACAAAGACCTGCGGGGTGGCCGGGCCGCCGGCCGCGGCACCGGTCCCCCATCCAGCTACTCCGTCGGCAGACGCCGCGTCGGAGCGGTAGGCGAGATATCGACCGTCGCCGCTGAAGGCCGGCTGGTCCATCCCACGATGCGTGAATGTGGTGTTGGGGGCGACGACCGGAAATCCGGCTGCGAGCTGCATCCGTAGCGGGTCGGTGATCGGTAGCTCGAGATCGACCACCGACACGGCACGCAGCCCGTCGACATCGAAGAGGTGATCGACGGGGTGCGTGAACGCAACGAGCGTTCCCGCCGCCGAGATCGTCGGCCGATCGGCCGGATCGAGATCGTCGCGAGCGAGACCGGTGTTGGGGTGGGTGGTGATGAGCTCCCAGTCGCCGAGCACCCCTTCGCAGTGCGGCAGCCGTGAGCGATACAGGTCCCATCGGTTACCGGTGTCGTCGTCGCGGAACACGTCGAATGCGATCTCGGTGGTGATAACGACGCTGCAGCCGTCGCCCGAGATCACCGGCGCGACGGTGCTGCCCGGGCGCAGACCGTCGGGCGTCACAGTGAGTTCGACGACCTCGTCGAGTTCGCGGTCGTGGACGAAGGCGCCGGTGGTGCCGTCGCCCGTGGAGGTCGGGGCCTGGTACGCCACGTAACGACCGTCTGCGGAGATCGTTGCGGCGGAACTTCCAGCGGCGCCGAGGCCGTCGGTAACGCCGGGGGCAGCCTGCTGCAGCGAGATATCGGGGCGCGCGTCAACGTTGAATGCGCTGGTGCCCACCAGCGCCGCTCCGATCACGGTCGCTGCTGCGGCAACGACACGTGCTCGGCGTGAAACGTCGATCACGTCACTCCTTCCAACCGCCACGGCGGCGACGATCGTGCTTTGTCAGTCGACGGATCCGGTGTCCGCCCGCTTGATTGTTGCAGTCTCGGCGACTGCCGTGCACAGCGCCTCGATAAGACCTGGCAATGAATGATCGGCCGCCACCGCCGACAACTTGAGCCCCAGATCGTTCGCCACGCTAGCGGTGGTCGGCCCGATCGCCACGACGAGCGGCGGCGCCGCCAGACCGACGCTGTCGACCCAGCTGCGCACCGCTGAACCAGATGCCAGCAGCAAGGCATCGCCGCGCTCGAGCACGGCGGGGTCGGCCGGTTGCCGCACGGTGCGGTACGCGGTGCAGCGCACCACGTCGTGCCCCGCCGCACGCAGCGTGGTTTCGATGACGTCCGAGGCCTGCTCGGCAAGGGCCAAGAGAAACCGTTGTGGCGGTGCGCCGGCGGCGGCGACGAGGTCGTCGCCGAGCGCCGCGGCGAGCTGATGGGTGGGGGTCAACACGTCACGGCCGGTGGCATCACGCACGACCCGGGCGGTCGCCGTTCCGACGGCGCCGAGGCGGAGATTCGGCACGGTCGCCGCCGCTTCGACCACCCGTTCGGCGCCGGCGGGCGAGGTGACAACCAGCCAATCGAATGTGTCGAGTTCGGCGAGGCGAGCCTGGAGTTCTGCTCCGCCATCGGCGGGCGGTTCGATGGCGATCAGTGGCACATGGACAACGGTGGCGCCTTCGGCGGCGAGCAGCAGTGCCAGTTCGCCGGGCTGGGCCCGCGTGACGAGCACCCGAACCCCGT
>JBCBSO010000620.1:0-2608 GCA_039819205.1 Actinomycetota bacterium | reverse complement strand
ACGATCTCGCCGGGTGGGTCGCGATCGACAATCAGACACGTTGCCCGGTGGGGCGCATTGGCATCGAGGCCGAACGTGGTCGGTTGTGCGCCGGCGACCTGTCCGACGATCGATGGGCCGGGGTCCACAATGCCGACGCCGTCGGCGCCCTGCACGATCAATCGGTCACCGGCGACGCTGACGTTGCCGGTGGCGATGTTCCCAATGGCCATCGTCTCGGCACTCTCGGCCTCGTCGTCATCGAACCCGAGCGCCAGGACCTCACCCTCAACCGACACGAGCACGATGCCGTCGTCGGCGACCATCGCTGCGCGCACCGCCGGGGTGCGTGCGGCCGTGACCGGCGTGCCGTCGTGGCGAAACACGCTGATCGTTGCGTCCGTGCCGACGTTTTGTGTCGTGACGACGACGTCGGAGCCCACCGCCAATGCCAGGCCCGGGAAGAACGACGGCTCGTCGCGATCGAACGACCACAGCACACTCTGAAAGTTCCCAGCGTCGGTGACCAACACGTCGCGCCCGCTCGGATCGGCGCGGGTTTGGCTGGTGTCGTAACGCGCCCCGGCCACCGATGACACATCGTCGGTGTCGAGCACATCGCCCGTCGGACCGTGGACCATCACCAGGCGCTCGGCATCGGCCGAGCCGGCGATGATCGTGTTGGCGCTGCCCGGTGCGCGCACGAGCGGGGCGGTGCCTGCGGCGAATTCGACCTCGAGTGGCTCGTCGTCGCTGTTCACCTCGACGATTGCTGCCCGCTCGTCGTCGCGCACAATCAGCGTGGCCCCGGCAACCTCCGCCTCGATCGGTGCGCGCACGCCGGTGGTCCGCCGATCGAGTTCGCTCGCATCCTCGTCGAGGAGTACCACGTCGTCAGTTCGTTCGTCGATCAGCACGAACGTGTTCCACTCGGCCTCGACGGCACCCGACGAGGTGGATCCACCGCCGTTGTCGTCACCGATCAACTGGCCGACCACGATCGCTCCGGCAGCGATCACTGCAACGGCGCCCAGCACGGCGATCGCCCGACGGACGAGATAGTTCGGTCCACCTCCGGCCCGATCGGCCGCGCCCTCGGTGGAATCGTCGACCGCCCCAGGGTCGTCGAGGGGTGGAGAGCCCGGCACCATCGCCGCTGATCGTAGGCCCACTATCGTCGATCACGATGGAGTTCTCGTGCCCGCGCTGCTCGACCGTCGTCGACGAGGAGTTCTACGGTCCCTGCGAACTGTGCCGGGGCCAGCTCCGGGCGACCTATCAGCAAGAGCGCCGGTTGGTCGCGGTCAAGGAGTACGAGCCGAAAATGAACGTGACGCCGAACGCCGTCGCACTCAAAGACGACTGACGATCACAACTCGCTTCGCGCTCGCTGCCGCCGCGGCCAAGCTGGAGGGGTGAGCTTCCACATCCGCTCGACCGCCGCCGACGACCTCGATGCGGTCCTCGCCGTGGTCCAGGAACAGGATGTGCGCTGGTGGGGCCAGGTGGAGATCGATCAGGAGGAGTTCGATCAGTCGCTCGACCAGGTGCGGCGGGCGGCGGGCAGTGTCGCCGCCGGTAGCTGCGTCGCCACCGTCGGCGACGACATCGTGGGGTTCGCTGCCCGCCTCGGCCATGGGCACACGATGCTCGCAGCACGTGAGGCGCACGACGACGCTCGCCTCGCATTGGTCGACTGGTTGCTCGACGACGTCGATGCTTCGATCGACGCAACCCCGGCCGATGTGACGCTGGTGACAGGACTGGAGCAGCGCGGGCTGACGCACTACCGGTCGAGCTTCGAACTCGAGCGGGGTTTGCCGATCGATGACCTCGCCGAGATCGGCGCGCCGACCGACGTGCGCTTTGCGCCGTTCGACCTGGCGCAGCGCGCTGACGTGTATCGCACGATCTATTCGGTATGGACCGACGTCGACGGCCACACCGCCCGCGACTTCGACGAGTGGTACGACCTGCTGGTCGACTACCCGTCGTTCGATCCGCGCATCAACGTCGTCGCCGAGCGCAGGGGTGAGGTCGTTGGAGCGGCGATGTGCCGCCTGTATCCCGGGCCGGCGGGATGGGTGTCGCAGCTCGCTGTTGCCCGAGCCGCGCAGGGTGGTGGCATCGGCCGCGCCCTGCTCGTCGAGGCGTTTCGCCAGATGGTGGCGCACCATGAAGTCAACCTCCTCGGGCTCGGTGCCGAGGCGCAGAACGCGAATGCGCTCGGTCTGTATCGCAGCGTGGGACTCGAGGTCACGCGCGAATGGCGGTACTACGCACGTCGACCACGAGAGGCATCGGCCGAGACCCGATAGCCTTGTACCGTTCCGTTCGCGGGATCCCTTCGGGGGACGTAGCTCAGCTGGCTAGAGCACCTGCTTTGCAAGCAGGGGGTCGTGGGTTCGAGTCCCATCGTCTCCACACTTACGGCGCAGGTGTCAGTGCTCGGCCGGCACCGTCGAGTCAGCAGGCGGCGTGAGCTGCTCTGCTTGTTGGCCAGCCAGACTCCTGAAGAGTTCGGCGAGGTCCACGCCGATCACGTCGCTCGCCAGCTGTAGCCCCTGGGTCACGGTGTTCGCGGCGTTCTTGGTGACCTCGGATGCCCCATCGGTGGAAATCACGGTGA
>JBCBSO010000619.1:0-2608 GCA_039819205.1 Actinomycetota bacterium | reverse complement strand
AGCGGTGAAACGGGAGATCCCGTTCGCCCTGGCGATTGCGGCGAGGTGTTCGAGGAGCAAGGTGGCAACGCCTTCGCCATGGCGGTCGTCGTCGACCATGAACGCCGCTTCGGCCTCGTCGCGTCCTGGCCATCGCTCGTAGCTGGCCCAGGCGATGAACTCGTCGCGTGACTCGACGACCAACGCAGCTCGCTCGACCATGTCGACGGTGGTGAAGTGTTCGAGCTCGCGCGTCGACAGTTCGGGCTTGGGCGAGAAGAAGCGCCGGTAGATGCTCTCCGATGACTGTCGGCGGTGGAACTCCGCAAGCGCCGGTTGATCGGCGGGCTCGATTGGTCGGATGAACGCGGTCTCGCCGCTCCCGAGCACGACCGACGAGGCCCACGGCGATGGCGACACGCCGCCAGCTTGGCAGGCGGCGACTCCGGCAACCACTCGCTTGGACCGTAGGGTGGTCGTCGTGGGTGCGCCGATCCTCGTTTTCGCCGCAGCGGAGTCCGATCAGCACACCACGCCGCCATGGCATCCCGAGCGTCCGGATCGATTGGTTGCGGCGCTACAGGGGATTCCGGCCGCCGGGTTGTTGGGCGCAGTTGAGTTCCGCCAGCCCCAGATGGCCACGCCGACGCAGTTGGCGACCGTGCACGACGCCGACTACGTCGCCGCGATCGAGCGTTTCTGCGCGGACGGCGGGGGCGACCTCGATCCGGACACCTTCGCCGCGCCCGGCTCGTGGGACACTGCGCGTGCTGCTGCCGGCGCAGTGATCGATGCGGTCGCTGCGCTGCGTGCCGACGAGTGCGACGTGGCCTTTGCGGCTGGACGACCGCCCGGCCATCACGCCGTGCCCGATCGGGCAATGGGCTTTTGCCTGTTCAACAACGTGTCGGTCGCGGCTGCCCTGCTCGCCGCCGACGGCGAGCGGGTGGCGATCGTCGACTGGGACGTGCATCACGGCAACGGCACCCAAGACATTTTCTACGACGACCCCCGGGTGTTGTACGTGTCGATGCACGAATCGCCGTTGTATCCGGGCACCGGCCGCGCCGCAGAGACGGGCGGCGAGCGGGCACCGCGCAGCAATCTCAATATGCCGTTCCCCGCGGGGACGCGCGGCGACGTCTATCGCCGGGCCGTCGATGAGGTCGTGGCGCCGGTGATCTCGTCGTTCGGTCCCGACTGGTTGTTGATCTCGGCGGGCTTCGACGGCCATCGCGCCGATCCGCTTGCGGGGCTCGAGCTCACTGCAGCCGACTATGCCGACCTCGCCGTGCGACTACAAGCGTTGGTGGCCCCGCGACGTACCGCAGTCGTGCTCGAAGGCGGCTACGACCTCGAGGCGCTCACGCTGTCGACCGGCGCCACGCTGGCTGCACTGATCGGCGAGCCGTATCGGCCTGAGCTGGCCAGCGGCGGCGAGATCGGTGCCCCCACCATCGTTGCCGCGCGGCAGCACTGGGAGCTCTAGCCGCCAATCACAGCGGTGTGCGGTGAGCGGCGCGCGTCACGGTGGCGTGCGATCAGGCACGCCGCTCGCCGGCACTCCGAGGTCGGCGGCGACGGCCGGCACGATCCGATCACACACGCCGCCCCCGGACCCGGGGCTATTCCCCGAGATCGCCGCAACGGCCACCGTCCGTCCGCCCTCCAACGTCCACGCGCAGGCCTTCGCGCCGTCGACCGTGCCGGTGTGACCCCAGCCGTACTGGTCGATCATGACTCCGGGCCACGACAGCGAGAGCCGATCCTCGGTGTTCATCGTCGCCAGTGCAGCCGCCAGATCGCTCGTGGAGGCGATGAAGGTGCCGGCGCCGCCGAGGCGGTTGAGGCGGCCCACACCCAGTGGGTACCCGATGTCACCGGGTTGCTGGCCATCGGTGGTCACGTGTGGTCCGCGCAAGCCCAGCGGTTCAAACAACAGCTGTCGAGCGAGCTCGTCGAGGGGTGCGCCGCCTCGTTGTGCAGCAAGCAGGCCGAGCGCACAGTAGTTGCCGTTCGAGTACCGCCATGTGCCGCGGGTGTCGGTCGGCGGTCCTGTCAGGATGTTGGGGACGAAGCTCGCACAGTCACCGCTGCCGTCGAACCACGACGTCCGCACCACTGGCATCCCACTGCGGTGATCGAGGAGCTCGCGCACGGTCACGTCGTTCCACGCGGGGTGTACCGCGATCCCGAGCTCGGCCCATGGCACCGCCGCCTCGATGTCGAGCGCACCGCGCTGGTCGAGGCGGGCGACGACGAGCGCGGTCACAAGTTTGCTCAGGCTGGCGACGACCATCGGTGAATCGGGACGCGCCGGGTTGCCGTCGAGCGTCACGCCACTCGCGCGGGCGACGACGGGCTGTCCATCGCGCAACACGGTCAGCGACGCGGCCCGATTGGCGTTTGCGAGCGAGTCGAAGGCCGCCTCTGTTGCTGCGAATGCGGGCGGCGATGCCGGTGTCGTGGTCGCTGATGTCGTGGTCGTCGAAGCGGTCGTCGTCGGCGCGGGGCTGGTCGTCGGTGGTGACGTCGAGGCCGGCACGACCACCTGTGTGGTGTCGGTTGCCGCTGCAACGGGGACGGTGGTGGTGGCGGCAGTCGTGGTGGTGGTGGTGGTGGTGGTGGT
>JBCBSO010000618.1:0-2610 GCA_039819205.1 Actinomycetota bacterium | reverse complement strand
CACGTAGCCGCCGATCACCGCGAACCCCATGTGACCGAACGACACCACGCCCGAAAGCCCGCTGAACACATGCAAGCCGAGCGCGAACACCAACAACCCGAGACTGGTCACCACGGTGCGATCGATCGAGGTCGGTCCGAGTGAGGCGACGAGGGCGACGACCACCACCAGAGCCGCGCAGATCGAGGGCGTCTGCCAGCCGATGATCGGCGACGGCCGCATGTCGTTCGACGAGCTCACACCCGCTCCATCATCGTCTTGAGCTGCACGATGCCGCCCGGGCGCAGCAGCAGCACGGCGAGCACGATGAGGAAGAGGAACGAGTTGCGGTAGGCGATCACGCCGTCCGGCAACGTCTGTTGCAGCACGGTCGACAGGGCACCGAGCAGATAGCCGGCGATCACTGCACCCGACAGGCTCCCGAGCCCACCCAACACCGCGGCGACGAAGCCGAAGATCACCGGTGTGAGACCCATGTCGGCCGACCACGTTCCGGTCTGCGCCATGATCAAGATCCCTGCGACACCGGCCAACACCCCGCTGATCAAGAACGCGACCGAGATCACCACGTTGGCCCGCACGCCTAGAAGGCGACTCATCTCGAAGTCTTCAGCGGCCGCACGCATCTGCACTCCGATCGCCGTGTATCGGAGGAATGCACCGAGGGCCACCATGAGTACGACGACGAGGACCACCGTGAGGATGCTGAGCCGACTGACGATGACCGAGCCGATCTCTTCTCGTTCGTTGAGCCAGGGAGCGACGCTCGCGCCCTCAGGCAGCGTGTTGCCGCGCAGTGTCAGGGTGAGGTTCTGGATGAAGATGCTCAGGCCGAACGAGATCACCAGCAGCGTCGTCGGCTTGGCGCTCCGGGCACGCGAGAACACCGCGCGATCCATGGCGATCGCCACCACGGCCGGAACCGCCAAGGCGCCAGCCAGCATGACGACGAGCGGCGCGTCGTCGAGTACGACAACCGTGAGCGCCGAGAGCATGATGAGCTCGCCGTGCGCGAAGTTGACGAGGCGCATGATGCCGAAGATCAGCGCGATGCCGAGCGCGAACAGCGAGTACAGACTCCCCAGCGAGATCGAGTCGGCAATGGATTGCAGCACCGTGTCCACCGTCAGCCTCCGAGGTACGCGTCGATGAGCCCGCGCTGGCTGAGCAGTTCGTCGGCGGAGCCGTGCATCACGATGTCGCCGTGATTGAGGACGTACGAGTAGTCGGCCAGTTGGACCGTGCGGTGCACGTTTTGCTCCACTACGAGCACCGTGTAGCCCTCGCTGCGGAGCTCGTCGATGACGCTAAAGACCTCGTCGACGATGCGCGGCGCCAAGCCGAGCGTCGGCTCGTCGAGCAGCAGCACCGTCGGCTGTGCGGCAAGCGCGCGGCCGATGGCCAACATCTGTTGCTCGCCACCGGACAGCTGGCCAGCCGGTTGCTCGGCGCGGTCGCGCAGCACAGGAAATCGATCGAGGATCGACTCGATGCTCTCGCTCGCATCCTCCTTGCGACGTCCCGTTGCGCCGAGTTTGAGGTTCTCCTCGACGGTCAACGTGGACAGGATGCGCCGCCCCTCCGGTACCAGCCGCACCCCGAGGCGCGCGATCGATTCGAGGTCGCGTTGATGCACCTCGACCCCGTCGATGGTGATCGACCCATCAGCGGGCCGCACGACACCACAGATCGCATGCATCATCGATGTCTTGCCCGCGCCGTTGGGGCCGACCACGCCGACCACCTGTCCGCGGCGCACATCGACGCTCACACCGTGCAGCGCACGAATCTTGCCGTAGGCCACCACCAACTGATCGAGCTGGATCATGGCGTGTGCGGCCCTTCCGATGTCCGGTCGTCGTCGACCGAGTCACCCAAGTAGGCCGCGACCACACGTTCGTCGTGGCGCACCTCTTCGGCGCTTCCCGTCGCCAGCGTGCGGCCTCGATCGAGCACGTGCACGCGGTCGGCGATCCGTCGAATCAGACCGAAGTCGTGCTCCACCAGGACGATGCCGCATCGGTACACCTCGCGCACACGCTGCAACACGTTCTCCAACGCGGCGGTCTCGGCTTCGTTCATCCCTGCTGCGGGTTCGTCCAAGAAGAGATGGGATGGCTCCGCGGCCAAGGCGCGGGCGATGCCGACCAGCCGCTCCTCCCCATAGGGCAGCTGCCCAGCTGCCTCATCGGCTCGCGCTCCGAGGCCAACGGCTTCGATGGCCGCCAAGCTGCGCGCACGGGCGAGGTGACGGTTACCCGGACGGCACAACGCAGCAACCTCGACATTCTCGACCACCGTCGAATCGCCGAACAGCCGAACCGCCTGAAAGGTCCGGACGACTCCCAACGCAGCACGTCGGTGAGCCTTGAGCGAGCCACACGACCGACCGTCGATCGTGACATCGCCATCGCTCGGCGTCTGAAAGCCAGTGACCACGTTGATCAACGTCGTCTTGCCTGCGCCGTTCGGCCCGATCAGCCCGAGGATCTCTCCGCTGGTGATCTCCAAATCGACATTGTCGAGCGCACGCAATCCACCGAAGGACACGCCGACACCGTGCGTCGCGACTACCTCATTGCGTGTGGAGCGAGGGGGCTCCCACGCAGG
>JBCBSO010000617.1:0-2619 GCA_039819205.1 Actinomycetota bacterium | reverse complement strand
GCAACGCCGTGCCACCGGAGCTCGCCGTATTCGTGACGCCAACGCGCATCGTGGGTGCTGGCTGTGGTTCCGGTCATGTTCGCCCGTAAGCGTACCCGCGCCGACCGCGTGCAAACGAGGGGGTTCGGTGCTGCGTTGGGGCCACCACCGGCCTGATCGGTTGGACACGTCAGTCGGCGACGTTGCGCGCTCCCACGATGCGCGTTGGCGTCACGAATACGGCGAGCTCCGGTGGCACGGCGTTGCGTTTGCCGTAGGCCGCGGCCTTGTCGGCGCCCATGTACCGACCCCCGATGCGGGTGGCCCATTCGAGCAGCGTGGTCGGATCGTCGGTCGTCGTGGTGGTGCCATTCACGGTGACGAAGGAGAACGGGGGGCGATCGTCGTCGAAACACAGCGCCACACGCCCATCGCGCAGGATCGAGCGGCCCTTGACCGTCTCTGCGGACGTCATGAACACGAGCCGGGCGTCGGGCCCGGCCCCGTCGATGTCGACCCAGACCGGCGCCACATGCGGTGACCCGTCCTTGCGCGTCACTGCCAGCTTGCCGGTGCGTGGCGGCGACTCCAGCACGAACTCTTCCCACCACTCGGTTGCGCTGCTCATGAACGCACCGTATCCGTAACGCTCCCGGGAATACCCGATCACTTTGATCGGGTTTACACTGTCGTGGTGTTTTCTGGCACATCCTCCTCCGTGCGTGCCCGCTGGTCCGCGGTGTTCGAGTTCCCTGATCCCGTGAACGAAACGGCTGCCCGGGTCGTGGCGGCCGGCGTGGTCGTGCTCGCCGTCGCCGCCGTCATCACGCTGAACCCGTGGCTGCTGACGTTCCTGGTGGCGGGGTTCGCCGCCCGCGTGGCGACCGGCCCCACCCTGTCGCCGCTTGGCCAACTGTCGACGCGGTTGATCACGCCATGGATCGAGCGACGGTTCAGCGTGCAGTCGCGACAGGTACCGGGCCCGCCCAAGCGCTTCGCGCAGGCGATCGGGCTCGTGTTCTCGGCCGGTGGGACGCTGGCACTTGCACTCGGGGCATCGGCGGCCTCGGTCGTGTTGCTGTTCATGCTGATCGTGGCTGCATCACTTGAGGCGGTGTTCGCGCTGTGTCTCGGCTGCCGGGTGTACCAGGCGATCTGGGGGTGCGACGAGTGCGCCGACCTCAGTGACCGCTTGCGGGCGCTGGCGACGAACACGTCGGCCTGAGCCGAGCAACGCCGGCACGGTGACGCGGTCACTCGATCCGGGTCGACGGCGACCACGTCCGTTCGCGAGTGTGAAGGCATGACCGATGTGATCGATGTGCTCGAGGTTCGCCGCGACGACCTGGGAATCACCCGCCACACCACCGACCCGTTGCCACAACTGGGCGACGGCCAGGTGCTGTTGCGTGTCGACCGTGTCGGACTCACCGCCAACAACGTCACGTACGGCGCGGCCGGCGACATGGTTGGCTACTGGAAGTTCTTTCCGTCGGCCGAAGACGGCTGGGGGCGGATTCCGGTGTGGGGCTTCGCCGACGTGATCGGCGGCGCCGTCGAGGGTGTCCCTATTGGCACGCGGGTCTTTGGCTACCTGCCCATGGCCACCCATCTCGTGGTCACTCCCGCCCGCGTCAGCCCGAGCGGCTTCTCCGATGGATCGGCACACCGCGCCGACCTCCCGGCGGTGTACAACCAGTACCGGTTCACCGCCGCCGATCCGACATATCAACCGGACACCGAAGACATCCAGGCGATCTTCATCCCCCTCTTCGTGACATCGTTCGTGCTCGACGACTACCTCGCCGACAACAACGACTTCGGCGCCCAACAAATCATCATCTCGAGCGCGTCGAGCAAGACTGCCGCAGGCACCGCACTGTGCACGTCGGGGCGCGACGGCGATCGGCCGCGCGTGGTCGGCCTCACCTCCCCTGGTCGAGTTGAACACGTGCAGAGCCTCGGCTGTTACGACAAGGTGCTGGCCTACGACCAGATCGGCGACCTCGCCAGTGTGCCCTCGGTGTTCGTCGACATCGCCGGCAATGCTGGGGTGCGTCATGAGGTGCACCGCCACCTCGGTGATCAGCTCGGCGCGTCGGTCGCCGTCGGTCTCACCCACTGGGATGCGACCGCAACCGACGAGGTACTGCCCGGCCCGACGCCGGAGTTCTTCTTCGCGCCGAGCCAGATCCAGAAGCGAGTCGCCGACTGGGGCCAAGACGGCTACCAAGCCCGACTCGGCGTCGCGTGGGAGCGACTCCTCGAAGTGGCCCCAACCTGGGCGACGATCGTCGAGCGCGATGGCTTGGCCGGCTTGGAAGCGGCGTTTCTGGCGATGGTCCAAGACGCTGCCGATCCGAGCGAAGCGAGCATCGCCGTACTCGCGTAGCTCTCCTCATCGGGGAGTCATGGCCAACGCGCCGCCGTGCGTCGCCTGACGAGGCGCGCCCCCGGCGTGCGCAAGAATTCTTGAGGTTTCTTTCGCGGAGGGCCCGGTTTTGGGGGGTTGGGTGTGACACCCCTTGTTCATGATGGGAACCGTGACGAACTCCGCCGTCATCGACGACATCGACACTGACCCCGGCAACGCAGCGGCGACCGCTGCGGCAATGGTGGCCGTGGGTGATGCGGGGGCGG
>JBCBSO010000616.1:0-2620 GCA_039819205.1 Actinomycetota bacterium | reverse complement strand
ATCAAGGCCACGATTGGGATCCAACCGACGGCGACCCGGAGGGCACCTACGACGACCGAGCGCGGGTCAAGGCCGGCCCCGACGGGACGAACTACACCATGCTCGACGACACCAAGCTGTGCATGCATGCCGGACTGTGCGGCACCGCCCGCCAGACCGTGTGGCAGATGATGCCCGACACCGCCGATTCCGAAGTGCGGGGCACGGTCGTGCGGATGGTCGAGAAGTGTCCCTCTGGCCGGTTGACCAACGTGATCGACGGCCAGGTCGTCGAGCAGGCGTTGCCCCAGGAGGTCAACGTCGTGCCGGGTGGTCCCCTGTGGGTTACCGGTGGCATCACCGTGACGCGCGCTGACGGCACCGAGATGCAGACCCGCAACCGGGTCACGTTGTGTCGCTGTGGGGCTTCCGACCGCAAGCCGCTCTGCGACGGCTCACACAAGAAGATCGAGTTCGAAGGGCGCTCCTGATCAGTCGATCGCTCTCGGTGGCTAGTCGACCCGGGGCAGCAGCCGGATCCCGAGATCGTCGAGGATCTTCGGATCGACCGGCAGCGGGCTGTTGGTCAACGGATCGGCGCCCGACTGCGTCTTCGGGTACGCGATGATCTCGCGGATGTTCTCCTCGCCCGCGAGGATCGCCACCAACCGATCGAGTCCGTAGGCGAAGCCGCCGTGGGGCGGTGCGCCGTACTCGAACGGGTTGAGGAAGAACCCGAACTTGCGCTCGGCTTCGTCATCGGAGATGCCGAGCGCCTGGAACACCTGGCGTTGCAGCTCGGGCTCGTGGATTCGGATCGAACCCGAGCCCAACTCCCAGCCGTTGAGCACCAGGTCATAGGCCTTCGAGCGCACCTTGAGCGGGTCGGACTCGAGCAGGTTCAGGTCGTCGGGGTGGGGCATCGTGAACGGGTGGTGGCCAGGCTTCGGACGGCCGCTCTCGCGATCGACACCGACAAACAACGGGAAATCGACGACCCACACGAAGCGGTACGGGCCGAGGTGTACCGGCGGTCGCCCGAGATCGTTGCGCAGCTGACCGAGCACCTCACACGTGGTCATCCACTCGTCGGCCACGATCAGCACGAGATCACCGACCTCAGCGCCGGTGCGGGCGCGCACCTCGTCGGCCTCGGCATCGGAGAAGAACTTGGCGACCGGACTGTCGAGTCCCGCCGCGCCAGCACCGTCGGCGATCTTCAGCCACACGAGCCCCTTGGCACCCAGCGACTTCGCCCGGTCGGTCAGCTTGTCGAGCTGGTTGCGGCCGTACTCCCCCGCCCCGCCGGGCACGCGGATGCCCTTGATCGCTCCGCCCTCGCCGGTCGCGCCGGCGAACGCCTTGAACTCGGTCTGGGCGAAGGCGTCGGTGAGCTCGACCAGTTCCATCTCAAACCGCATGTCAGGCTTGTCGACACCGAAGCGGTTCATCGCCTCGTGCCACGTGATCCGTTCGATCTCCCCCGGACGCTCCCCTGTCACCGCCTCGACCGCGTCGAGCACCGAACGCGACACAGCGTCGAGCACGTCGTCTTGGTCGACGAAGCTCATCTCCATATCGAGCTGCATGAACTCGTACTGCCGGTCGGCGCGCAGGTCCTCGTCGCGTAGACAGCGGGCGATCTGGTAGTAGCGGTCGATGCCGCCGACCATGAGCAACTGCTTGAACAGCTGTGGCGACTGCGGCAACGCGTAGAACGAACCCGGCTCCTTGCGTGAGGGCACCAGGAATTCGCGAGCGCCCTCCGGCGTCGACGGCACCAGCATCGGGGTTTCGACTTCGACAAAGCCCTGCTCGTCCATCGACC
This sequence comes from Actinomycetota bacterium, assembly GCA_039819205.1. Taxonomy (GTDB): domain Bacteria; phylum Actinomycetota; class Acidimicrobiia; order Acidimicrobiales; family Ilumatobacteraceae; genus JABSQH01. Next base: position 813 of record JBCBSO010000616.1, on the reverse strand, counting down.
GACGAATCGCCGCGTTCATGGTCGAGCGGACGCGCAGGTTCTTCTGCATTCGCTCGCGGCGCAGGTCGAGATATCGATATTGCAGGCGGATGTTCTCGTCGACGGCGTCGGCGCGCTCGTCGATCGGGAACGGCGGCGGGACCGCCTTGCGCAGGATCTCGACCTCGCAGTCGCCGATCTCGACCTGTCCCGTCGGCAGGTTCTCGTTGATGGTCCCCTCCGGCCGCTCGCGCACGACGCCGGTAATCCGCAGCACGTACTCGCTGCGCACGTCGATGTCGTCGTTGATCACGCACTGGACGATGCCGCTGTAGTCGCGCAGGTCGACGAACGCCAGATGCTCGCCGTGCTCGCGGCGGCGACCGACCCAACCGGTGACGCTCACCGTGGAGCCGATGTCGGCCGCACGCAGCTGGCCACACAAATGCGTGCGCAACGCCGTGGCTTGGGACTGTTCGGGGGTGCTCATGAGGACGTCGATTCCCTGAGTTGGGCGGCGATCTCGCCGCGGGGGACGGAGCGCTGATCGCCGCCGAACAGCGGCTTCAGCTGGACGGTGTCGGTCGCCACCTCGTCGGCGCCGATGATCACTGCAGCACGGGCACCGGAGCGATTGGCCAGCTTCATTTGCGCCTTCATGCTGCGACCGTCGTAGGCCCGATCTGCCGTGAGACCTGCGCGACGGAACTCGGTGGTCAACGCCAAGGCATGCGTGCCGTCGACCACATCGACGACGAAGGCGTCGAGCTGGCGCGGTGCTGATTCGAACACACCCTCGTCGTCGCAGGCCAACAGCGTGCGATCGACGCCGAG
>JBCBSO010000615.1:0-2625 GCA_039819205.1 Actinomycetota bacterium | reverse complement strand
CACCTGCCGGCGAGCCGGCGGCACCGTGATGCGCATCGCCACGTGGAATGTGAACTCGCTGCGTGCTCGTCAGGAGCGCGTGGAGGAGTGGCTCGCCGATGTCGGCCCCGACATCGCGTTGCTACAGGAGACCAAGCTCGCCGACGATGCCTTCCCCACGCTGGCATTCGAGTCCCTCGGCTACAGCGCGGCGCACTACGGGCAGGGCCAGTGGAATGGCGTGGCCATCTTGTCGAAGGTCGGTCTCGACGATGTCGTCGTCAACTTCGCCGACGGCATCGAGGCCGATCCGGATGCACGGATCATCACCGCGACATGCGGGGGCCTGCGCGTCAGCTCGGTGTACGTGCCGAACGGACGCAGCCTCGACGACCCGCATTATGAGTACAAACTCTCCTGGCTCGAGCGGTTGCATGCCCATCTCGACGACCAGGCGTCCACCGAGTTGGTCGTCGGCGGCGATTTCAACATCGCCCCGGACGACCGCGATGTGTGGGACCCGGCCAAGGTCAATGGAGCGACCCACGTCAGCCAGCCGGAGCGCGACCGCTTGCAGGCGTTGCTCGATCTCGGTCTGGTCGATGTGTTTCGCGAGCGGCACGACGCCGACCGCGTGTACTCGTGGTGGGACTACCGGCGTGGCGACTTCCATCAGGGGCGCGGCATGCGCATCGACCTGGTGTTGTGTTCCTCGGCGGTCGCGGCCGACGTCGAGTGGGCGGTCGTTGACCGCAACGCCCGCAAGGGCAAGCAGCCGAGCGACCATGCGCCGGTGATTGTCGACATCGCACGCGGCGGCTGAACGACCGACGGCTACAGCAGGGCGTCGATCTGCGGCGCTAGTCGGCGGGCGGTGATCGGGCCGAGCGAGGTCACTGCTGCAAGCTCCTCGGCGGTGCGTGGGCGTTCGGCGACAATGGCTGCGAGGTCGCGATCGCTGAGCCACGCAGAGGGGAGCACGCGGGCACGTCGGGCGGCGTCGTCGCGCCACGTGCGGAGCGCAACCATCACCGGATCGGGGGCGACTCGCTGATGGGCACGTCGACGAGGCGGGGGAGCGGGTGCCGGGTCGGCGGTGTCGAGACCCTCGAGCAGCGTGGATGGTCGCCGGGCATATCCGCCGCGCCGTGCGGCGCCCGTAACGACGAGCTCGTCGGTGGCGCGAGTGAGGGCCACGTAGAGCAGTCGGGCCTCCTCCGCTTTGGCCGCCTGAGTGGTGGCCGACTTGTGCGGAACCAGGCCGCTCTCGACACCGGTGACCACGACGGTTCGCCACTCGCGTCCCTTGGCGGCATGGAACGTGAGTAGCTCCACACCAGCGCTCGGGCCATCGCCGAACGGGTCGTTGGTGCCCACCCAGGCGCGGAACCCGCGTCCGTCGCCGCCAGGCTGCTCGCGCAGGTACGTGAGCACGGCGCTGGCGACCGCTCGCTCGTCGGCCCCGGACTCGGCCCCGCCCCGGCTGACCGGAGTGCCGCCGCCGACCGTCGCATCGACGGTGTCGAGCGTGTCGTGGGCAAAGGCCCGCAGCCGATCGGCGCCGCCGAGTGCGGCGACTTGGCGGACGAGCGCCCCGGGCCCGACCTCTTCAGGACGTTGGCGCACCGGGAGGCCAGCGGCGGTGATCGCCGAGCGCAGTGGTTCGAGTTGGGCATGGGTGCGGGCGACCACCGCAACGTCGCCGCGGCGCAGCTGATCGCGCGCAAGTCGATCGAGGGTGGCGACCACCGTGGCCACCTCGCCGTGCTCATCGTCGGCGGTAATCACCTGTACGCCAGGACCGTCGGGCCGCGCCGAGCGCAGATCGAACGATTGGCCGGCGCGGTCGAGGGCATGCACCCCCGCGCGGACGACCTGCGGGGTGCACCGGTGGTTGACGGGCAGCCGAATGACCTCGACGCCGGAGAAGCGGTCTTCCACGTCGACGAGCAGCGCCGGGTCGGCGCCGTTGAATCCGTAGATCGATTGCGCCGGGTCGCCGACGAGGTACAGGTCGTCGCGGCCCGCCCGCAGCTCGTCGATCAGTGCCTGCTGTAGCGGATTGAGGTCTTGGCTCTCGTCGACGAGCAGGTGGCGGAATCGCCAACGCAGCGCGTCGGCGAACTCGTAGTGACGGCGCATCTCACGCACCGTGAGCGCGAGCACATCGTCGAAGTCGATGATGCCTCGGCGGCGCTTGAGTTGCTCGACGTCGGTGAACACTGCAGCGGCGCGCTCGACGCCGGTGGACGGTCGCCGGCCAGCTCGTCGGGCCGCCGCGGCGTAGCCGCTGGCGGGGATCCCGCGGGCCGACGCCCAATCGATCTCGGCGAGGTAACTCGGAACTGCTCGCCGATCGCCCGCATCGACCGCGTCGCGGATTAGGCGGCGCCGGTCGGCGCTCACGGTCGGCTTGCGGCGGTCAGTCGATGCGTATCGCTCCTCGAGGACGCGCAACATCGTCGAGTGGAACGTGCCGGCTTCAACGGGTTCACGCAGACCGAGCGAGCGCAACCGCCGGCGGAGTTCACCAGCGGCCTCGCGGGTGAACGTGAGCGCGAGGGTGTGTCGCCCGTCTGCCGTCTCGGTGGCGATCCGGTCGGCGATTCGACGCGGCAGCTCGCGCGTCTTCCCCGACCCTGCGCC
>JBCBSO010000614.1:0-2626 GCA_039819205.1 Actinomycetota bacterium | reverse complement strand
CTTCACCGCGGTGTGGGTGCCGGTTCCGCTGGCCATCGGCGACGGCACGTCCACGGGCGCCGGCGGACCGCCGACGATTGGCGACTTCGACACCGACGGTCGGCCGGAGATCGGAATCGCTGGCGCGCAGGCCTACGCGGTGTACGACCCCGACATCGTGCTACCGGAGACTCCCGTGTCGAACGATGGCACGGTCTGGGTGGCGGAGACGGTCGATGGATCATCCAGCCGCACGGGTTCGACGCTGTTCGACTTCGACGGCGACGGCAGCCCGGAGGTGGTCTACGCAAGCGAGCAGAACCTGTGGATCTACGACGGGCCGACGGGGAACGTCGTGTGGAGTCGGGCGATCGGTTCGGGAACCACGATCGAGTATCCCATCGTGGCCGACGTCGACGGTGACGGGCAGGCCGAGCTCGTCGTCCACGTCGAGTCGAATCGGACCGTCGATCAGATCATCCACCCGCGCGGGTTGGCCGTGTACGAGTCGCCGACTAACGACTGGGTGCGCGCCCGGGCAATCTGGAATCAGCACGCCTACTCGGTGACCAACGTCAATTCCGATGGGTCAATCCCCCAGGTGCCAAGGGTCAACTGGCTCGACGGCGGATTGAACAACTTCCGCCAACAAGCGTTCCCGTCCGACGACGTGTCGGCGCTCGACTCGTTCACGTACCAGGCGTCCGATGCGTCGGGCGCGAGCAGCGATGCGACCGTCTTCGTCGAGAGCCGGCCTCCGGAGAACGACCCGGTCATCTCGTGTCTCCCGCCGACCACGGCAACGGTCGGGTACGACTACCGCGGTCGAGTGTGCGCCTCTGACCCCGACGACGACGTTCTGACGTACAGCGGTGCGGCCAACTTGGTGTCGACAGTTGAGGTGCCACCGAATGCCCACCCGTGGCTCGCCGGCCAGCCGGACGGCACCACGGTCACGGGCGGCTCAGCGCTCGCCGACAGCCCCATCTTGGCGGCGACCGACGACCTCTTCACCGCGGGTGACGAACTCACCTTCATCGCGTCGGGCAACGCCGGCACAAGCAGCGCCGTGTATGGGCCGGAGGGGTTCACGAACTCGACGTTCTTCGGGGCACGCGACGGCTTCTCGGGTCTGCGCGCACCGTTTGCCGCGCCCGTTGGGGTGTTCCTGGGCGACGCCGCGCCTGAACCCGGATCGACGCCAGCCGATCTCGACTTCAGCTCGAGCGGCATCGACGACGATTTCGTCACCCTGTCACCCCTATTGCAGCAGCCGTTCCTGATCGGCGACGGCCGCGCTCCCGACGGAACGATCCAGACCTTCGTCGTGCCCGACGGCGCGACCCGCCTCTTCATCGGGATCATGGACAGCGGGTCGTGGACGACAAACCCGGGCGACGGCTTCGAAGTGACCGTCGTCTCGCCACGCGACGCCGGCATCGACATCGACCCAACCAGCGGCGTGGTCACGTGGATACCACCCAGCGTCGGCACGTACCGGTTGCTCGGTGCGGTTACCGATGACACGGCCAGGTCGACGCCCTTTGTGCGGCCGATCACCGTGGCTGAGCCACTCCAAGTGCCGGACCTGACCGGGCTCCTCGAAGCCGATGCGGAACAGGCGATCATCGACGCCGAGCTACTGGTGGGCACCGTCGACACCGCGTCGTCGACGGTGGTTCCCGCAGGTGAGGTACTCGACCAGTTCCCGCCAGCCGGCTCCACGGTGGCGCGCGACGCACGTGTGTTGTTCACCGTGTCCACGGGCCCATCTCCTGCGGACACCGACGCCGACAGCGACACGTTCACGCCCAACCAAGGCGACTGCAACGACGCCGACCCGGCGATCAATCCCGATGCCCCAGAGACGGACAACGACGGCGTCGACAGCGACTGCGACGGCAAGGACGGCGGCCTCGACGTGGCGCAGGTAGGCATCACTGGCGCCGACAGTGACCTCGTCGTCGGCCGGACCAGGTCGTTTACCGCGCAGGCGTTGCTGACGAACGGACAGGTCGTCGACATCACTGAACTTGCAACCTTCGACACCACCGCACCCGGAGTCGCCACCATTGATGGCCGCACGGTGACGGCACTTGCGGCCGGACCGTTTGGTGTCACTGCGACGTTCTCCGGCCTCACCGCCACGAAGAACTTGACGGCGATCGAGGGAATCGCCACCGACGAGACACCACCCGTTGCCGACATCGCCACGCCTGCGCCCGGCGACGAACTCTCCGCTGAGGTCGACATCATCGGAACCGCAACCGATGACAACTTGACCAGTTGGACGCTGAGCGCCGTCGCCGAGGACGGCTCGCTCCTGGCTGAGATCGCCGCGGGGACGACCGGAGTGTCCGGTGACGTCCTCGGCACGCTTGTCACGGCGGCGGTTCCGCCTGGCGTGGTGACATTGCGCCTCGACGTCGAGGATGCTGGTGGCAATGTCAGCCGGACCGAGGTGCCGGTCAACGTCCTCCCAGGGCCCCAGCTGGGTGCGTTCGCGCTGTCGTTCACCGACTTGACCGTTCCGGTCGCGGGGATTCCGATATCAGTGATCCGCACCTACGACAGCCGAGATCCGCGCCCGCGCGACTTTGGGGCGGGGTGGGGTCTCGATCTGAGTGGTCTCGATCTGCGGGTGAGT
>JBCBSO010000613.1:0-2628 GCA_039819205.1 Actinomycetota bacterium | reverse complement strand
CACCCAGTTCCTCGACGAGGTCGAGACCGCACAACGCTACGTCGACGAGCTCGCGGCGATGGACATTCACAACATCGTGCTGGTCACCCACCAGGGGTACCAGAACGACATCGCCTTGGCCTCCCAGGTCACCGGCGTCGATGCCATCGTCGGCGGCGACAGCCATAGCCTGCTCGGCGACTTCGACGACCTCGGGTTCGACACCGAAGGCGACTACCCGACGCTGGCGACCAACGCCGATGGCGAGCGGGTGTGCATCGTGCAGGCCTGGCAGTACAGCCACGTCGTCGGCCAGATGGAGCTGACCCTGCGCGACGGGAAGACATCATCCTGTCGGGGCACGCCTCATCTGATCATCAACGACGACTTCGTCAAGCAGGTCGACGACCCCGATCCCGAAGCGGAACCCGACGACACGATCGATGCGGAGCTGACCGAAGAGGAACGAGCCGAAGTGCTCGAGCTGCTCGACTCAGTTCCTGGAGCGGAGCTCGTCGAGCCCGACGCTGCGGCCGCCGCAGTGCTCCAGGAGTTCGCCGACGAGGTCGACGTCCTCTCCGAACAGGAAGTCGCCACGGCGGGCGAGGCACTGTGCCTCAACCGTCTCCCAGGTGACGATCGCTCTTCCGGCACGGTGGGTTGCGCCCCCGATACCGAGGCGACGTCGGGTGCCGAGGCTGACGTGAACGGCGGGTTCATCCAACAGATCGTCACCGATGCATTCCTCGCTCGGGCATTCCGCGCCGATCTGGCGATTCAGAACGCCGGTGGTGTGCGGATCCCGATTCCGGCCGGCCCGATCACGATCGGCGACGTCTACACCCTCTTGCCGTTCAGCAACACGCTGGTCGAGTTGACGCTCACCGGGCAGGAGATCGACGACGTCCTCGAGCAAGCGATCGAGAACTTCCTCGACGACGGTGGATCGACCGGCTCGTACCCCTACGGATCGGGGATTCGCTACGACGTCGACCTCAGTGCTGCACCCGGCGCCCGAGTCACCAACGTCGAAGTGAAGGACCGTGACACCGGCGTGTGGGACGATCTCGATCTCACGAAGACCGACTACGTCGTGGTGACCAACAGCTTCATCGCCAGCGGTCGCGACGGTTACGACGCCTTCGGAGTTGCCTTCGACGACGGCCGGGTGGTCGACACCTTCATCGACTACGCCCAGGGGTTCTTCGACTATCTCGAGGAAGACCTCGCCGGCGGCACCGTCTTCGTGCCAGCGCCGAGCGAGTTCTCCACCCAGAGCTTCACGGGTCCCTGACCGCTGAGTCTCGGCCGGGCACCGTGGCCCGGCCGAGACTCACGCAGGATCGGGCGACTGCTGAGTGGCGTTGGGAACGTCGGTCCACGACGACGGCACGTTGCCGTAGGCCGGGAGCCCGCCGTTGTCCTTGAGCATGCGAGCGGTGTGCATCAGGTTCCACGACATGAACGTGGTGTTGCGCATGGTGAACTCGTTGTCGTAGCCAACGGGCACCTCTCGGTCGTCGAGGACGTCGCCATAACTCGGCCCTGGTCCGGCCTCACCGATCCACCCGCAGTCGGCCTGCGGCGGGATGGTGTACCCGATGTGTTGCAATGCATAGAGCACGTCGCGGGCGCACGCCTTCACGCCGTCTTCATTGCCGGTGACCACGCACCCGGCCGTCTTGCCGTAGTAGGCCCACTGTCCGTTGTCGTTGAACTCACCCGAGTACGCGTACATCCGCTCGATCGCCAGGGTCGCCACGCTCGACTTGGCACCCAGCCAGATCGGCGTGCCGAGCACGAAGATGTCGGCAGCGAAGATCCGTTCCTGGATCGTCGGCCACTCGTCGCGTTGGCCGTATTGCTCGCCGGCGTCTTCCACCATGCCGATGCCGACGAAGTGCTCGCGCATGTGGATCATGTCGACCGCCACGCCCTGGCTGCGCATGATCCCTGCGGAGCGACGCATCAATCGCATCGTGTGCGAGTGCGCCGCGTCGGCCGAGAGCGAGGTGTTGAGGAAGACCGCTGAGAGGTCGTCGTAGCGGGAAGGTGATGCGGAGTCCACGGCGCCACAGCCTGGCACAGCGCTCTGCCGCGAAGCAGCCGATCACATGAACAGATCGACAACCCGCCATCCGAGGTAGGCGACGAGGGCCACGATCATCAGCTTGAAGTGCCACGGCGCCTTCTCGTCGACGACGTCGTCGGTCTGTATGTCGACCTCAGCGTCGCAGTCTGGGCACGTCCCGTCGTCGTTCATCGCGTTGGGTGTCCAGTACTTGGAGCACTCCTCACACCAGGGCATCAGGGCACCGGAACATCAGAGAACCAGGGCATCAGTTGCGCTTGCGCACCCGCAGCTTGATCGCCGTCGCCCCCAGGTCGAACTCTTCGCGGATCACCCGTTCGAGGTAGCGCAGGTAATGTTGCGGCACCGTGCGGTTGACGAACAGCGTGAACGTCGGCGGCTCGGCGGCGCCCTGCACGGCGTACATCACGCGCACGCCCCCGGGACCGGGTTGTCGCTGTTGCGCATCCGCGATCACTCGGTTGACATCTTTGGTCGGCAGCCGGGTCTGGTACTGCTCGATCGACTCACGCAGCGCCGGCATCAGTTTGTTCAGGTTCCTGCCGGTCAAGGCCGAC
>JBCBSO010000612.1:0-2635 GCA_039819205.1 Actinomycetota bacterium | reverse complement strand
ACCGAACTCGACACCGAGCCCGGACTGCTTCACGCCGCCGAACGGCACATGTGGCAGGACCTCACCGTGCTTGTTGATATAGACCGTACCCGCTTCGAGCCGCTCTGCGACCTCCAGCGCCGCCCGTCGGTCTGCGGACCAAACCGATGCCGCCAGCCCTAAATCCAGGCCGTTGGCGGCGCGAACGGCCGCATCGACATCGGTGTAAGAAATGACCGGCAGGACCGGACCGAACTGCTGCCGTGGACGAGATTCTCGGTGAACAAGATGCCGAGATCGCCACGGATCGTTCCCGGAGCAGCTGAGCGCGGGTTGGTTGCGCCCATCATCGCGCGCACGACCTCCCAGGTGTCTTCGGGGCCCTCGACCACCATCGCCACGACCGGACCGCGGCTCATGAACTCGACGAGGTCGGGGTAGAAGGGCTTGTCGACGTGCTCTTCGTAGTGCCGAGCCAACAGATCGGTGTCGAGGGTGCGCAGGTCCATCGCCACGATGTCGAGGTTCTTGGCCTCGAGCCGAGCGAGGATCGTGCCGACGAGCTTGCGCTCCACGGCATCGGGTTTCAACAACACGAGGGTGCGATCAGCCATATGGTCGCAACCTATCGGCGATGCTGCAGCGATGGAGTGTGACAGCAGGGGTCAGACCCCTCGTGTCACAGCGGTGTGACACGAGGGGTCTGACCCCTGCTGTCACACGCGTCGGGTTAGGCGAACACCGGGCGGGCGGCGCCGGCGGTGTACAGGCTGCCGGTGGCCAAGATGGCGTCCTCGCCATCTGCGTAGTCGAGCGCTCGGCGACAGGCGTCCTCGACCGTGTCGAAGGCGACCACAATGTCGCAGCCGAGATCGCGGGCGGCCCTGGCGACATCGGCCGCGGGCACCCCGCGCGGCGACGGAGCGGTGGCGGCGAACACGATGTCGAACTCGTCGGCGCGCAGCGCGGCCAGCATGTCGTCGGGGGGTCGCAGCGTGCCCACCACCAGCAGGCGTCGACCCTCCGGCTGGAAGTCATCGAAGAACACCTGGGCTGCCACGTCGGCGCCGGCTGGGTTGTGCGCCCCGTCGATGACCACCAACGGTTGGCGTCCGAGAATCTCGAACCGGCCCGGTACGGTGACCTCGGCGAAGCCCTCGGTGACTGCATCGTCGCCGAGCGGAGCGGCGAAGAACGTCTCGGCAGCGGTCAAGGCCACCGCCGCGTTCTGGCCTTGATGCCACCCGTTGAGCGGCACGTACACGTCGGGGTAGATCGTGGTCGGTGTACGCAGGTCGACGAGCCGTCCGCCGACGGCGAGCGAATTGGCGACGACATCGAAGTCGTCACCTCGCACCAACGTGGTCGCCGCGTCTGCCGCGCGGAAGATCTCGACGAGCTCGGGGCGGGTCTCACCAACGATCGCGGCACTGCGCGGCGTGATGATCCCCGACTTCTCACGCGCAATGTGCTCGAGGGTGGGTCCGGCGAACTCGGTGTGGTCAAGGCCGATGTTGGTCACCACGGCCACCGTCGCGTCGACGACGTTGGTGGCGTCCCATCGTCCGAGCAACCCGACCTCGACCACGAGCGCATCGACCGCCACGTCGGCGAACCAGCGGAAGGCGGCGGCGGTGACGATCTCGAAGTAGCTCGGTTCGATCCCGAGCAGCGCCTCGAGGTCGGCGATCGCAGCAATCTGTTCAGCGAGATCCTCGTCGCTGATCGCCTCGCCGTTACGCGTGATGCGTTCGTTGATCCGTTCGAGATGGGGACTCGTGTACGTCCCAACGGTGAGGCCCTTGGCGGCGAGCAGCGCCGCAATCATCTGCACGGTGGAGCCCTTGCCGTTGGTCCCGGTGACGTGAATGACGGGCGCGGCGTGCTGCGGGTCGCCCATTGCCGCGCACAGCGCGCTGATCCGTTCGAGCGACGGTGAGTCGATTCGGCCGGTGGTGGCGTAGGTGGCGCGGCCGTTGAGGTAGGCCAGCGCCGCGTCAATATCCATGGTGCAAGCGGAGGGGGTACGTGAGCGGGAGGCGCCCGCTCAGGAGGCGGCTTTGCGCTGGCGTCCAGACGAGCGTGGCACCAGCGTGGGATTGACCTTGTCGTTCACCGTCTCGGCGTCGATCACGACCTTGCCGACGTCGGTACGTCCGGGCAGGTCGTACATCGTGTTCAGCAGTACTTCTTCCATGATCGCCCGCAACCCGCGGGCGCCGGTGCCGCGCAGCAGCGCTTGATCGGCAACGGCCTCGAGCCCGTCCTGATTGAAATCGAGCTCGACGTCTTCGAAGCTGAACACTTTTTCGTATTGCTTGACCAGGCTGTTCTTCGGCTCGACGAGAATCTTGACGAGCGCCTCGCGGTCGAGGCTGCGCACCGCGCCGACCATCGGCAGGCGGCCGATGAACTCGGGGATCATGCCGTACTTCACCAGGTCTTCTGGGAGCACCTGGGCAAACAGATCGCCAGGGTCGCGCTCGACATGGCTGCGAACCGTGCCGTGGAACCCGACGCCCTTGTGCCCGATGCGCGATTCGATGATCTCTTCGAGGCCCGCAAAGGCACCGCCGAGGATGAACAACACGTTGGTGGTGTCGATCTGGATGAACTCTTGATGCGGGTGCTTGCGCCCACCCTGTGGCGGAACGGA
>JBCBSO010000611.1:0-2649 GCA_039819205.1 Actinomycetota bacterium | reverse complement strand
CCTGACACCTCGTCACTTCGACGCCGCTCGCTGATCAGCTCGGTCGCCGCGGCGGCGCTCTCGGTCGTGCTCGGCGTGCCGCTGGCATGGGTGCTCGCGCGCCGCGAGTTTCGTGGTCGCCGCGCCCTACGTGCCGTCGTGATCCTGCCGATGGTGCTTCCACCGGTCGTCGGCGGTGCCGCCCTGCTGTTCGCGCTCGGTCGACGCGGCGTGGTCGGTGAGCCCCTCGACGACCTCACGGGCATCGTGCTGCCGTTCTCGCTCGCCGGCGTGATCGTCGCCAACACCTTCGTCGCCATGCCCTTCCTGGTGCTCACGGTCGAGGGTGCTTTGGCCGGGTCCGACCAGCGCAACGAGCAGGCCGCCGCGTCGCTCGGGGCCTCGCCGCTGCGCATCTTCTGGAGCATCACCCTGCCGGCGATCGCCCCCTCGTTGCGCGCTGGGATCGTGTTGGCGTGGGCCCGTGCGCTGGGTGAGTTCGGCGCGACGGTCACGTTCGCTGGCAACCTGCAAGGCCGCACCCAGACCCTGCCGCTTGCGGTGTTCGTTTCGCTCGAGAACGACCGCGACGCAGCACTGGCGATGAGCCTGGTGATGGTCGTCGTGTCGCTCGCCGTGCTGATCGGCCTGCGCGATCGGTGGTGGAGCTCGCGATGACCGTGCTCGATGCCCGTCTGCGTGCGGCCCGCGGCGAGTTCATGCTCGACATCGACGTGGCCGTCGATGGCGGCGAGACGGTGGTGCTCCTGGGCCCGAACGGTGCCGGCAAGTCGACGCTGGTCGACGCGCTCGCCGGGCTGCAGGCGATCGACGACGGACGTATCGCCATCAACGACACCGTCGTCGACGAGCCGAGCACGTCGACGTTCGTTCCGGCGCGCCGGCGCGGTGTGGGCATCGTGTTTCAGCAGTACCGCCTGTTCGCGCACATGACGGCGCTCGACAACGTCGCATTCGGGCCGATCGCGTCTGGCACACCGCGCGCCGCGGCGCGCGTGCGGGCGACGGCACTGCTGCGTCGCCTCGAGATCGCCCAGCTCGCCGACCGTCGCCCCCACGAGCTGTCGGGTGGTCAGGCCCAACGCGTGGCGATTGCTCGTGCGCTTGCGGTGGAGCCGCAATTGCTCGTGCTCGACGAGCCGCTCGCCGCGCTCGACGTGGAGGTGCGCGCCGAACTACGCCGCGAACTCGCCGCGCTGATCGCCGAGACCGGTGTTGCCGCGCTGCTGATCACCCACGATCCGACCGAGGCGTTCCTGCTTGCGGATCGGATCGTGGTCGTCGAAGCCGGTCGGGTGACGCAGCGAGGCGACGTTGACGCCATCCGCACGCGGCCAGCGACGCCCTACGTCGCCGCGCTGACCGGCACCAATCTGCTGCGCGGTACGGCCGAACAGGGTTCGATCGAGATCGATCGTGGCGGCACGCTGCATGCCGCGGACGTACACACGGCGGGGAGCGTCGTCGTCACCATCGACCCGGCCGCGATTGCGCTGCATCGCAGCGAACCGCAGGGCAGCGCGCGCAACGCGTGGGCCACCACGGTGGTGGCCGTCGAGCCGCTGGGCGAACGGGTGCGCATCGTGCTCGCCGCGCCCTTCGAGCTGGTCGCCGACGTCACGCCAGGTGCGGTCGACGAACTCGATCTGCGAGCCGGCGCTGCAGTGTGGGCGTCGGTGAAGGCCACCGAGCTTGCCGTCAGCCCCGCGGTGTAGGCGCTCGGCGCGTCAGCCGCAGACGTCGAAGTTGTTGTCCAGCGGGGTGAGTCCGGCGGCGTCGGCCAACGTGCGGAACTCGGCGAGTCCGGGTTGGGCGGCGATCCAGTCCAGCCGCTCCTGTTGACCGGGAGTGGCGGCCTCGAGGTCGAAGACGAACGCACTGAACGCCTCGGCGAAGTCCTCTTCGGGATTGGTTGCGGCGTACGCCCCGAAGAAGCCGGCATCGAGGGCGCAGCGGTCGTCAGCGGCGTCGGGGTCGTCGACGAACGGGTCGACCGTCGCCAGCACCGCCGGATCCCAAAACTGGTCGATCCAGGCCATCATCAGCGCGTCGTCGACGTAGCAGCCGTCTCCGCTGTCGTAGGTGGCGCAGGTCTCGATCGCCTCGGCGCTGCGATCGAGTTGTTCGCTCGTGGCGGTGAACACGTGGGTCAGCTCGTGGGCCAGGGTGAGGAGGAGCTCCGCATCATCGAACGCCGCCGCCTCGAGGTTCACCGACATTTGGAACTGTGCGCCGTCATCGTCGAGCGCCGTCACGAACGCAAGCGTGTCGGCTGCGTCGTCGCTCGCCGGCTCGAACCCGGAGAACACACCGATGTCGTCCAACTGTGCGGGTGGGCTGAACGAGCCGAGTGCATTCCACGCGGCGGTCAAGGTGTCGTCGACGTCGCCGAGACACGGCGCGCCGAGACCACCGTTGATCACTGGGTGTGCGGCGACGAAGTCGAAGCCGTCGTCGTCGCCCGCTAGGGCCTCCTGCGTGCAGATCTCGGCGATATCAGAGCGGCCCGTTGGTGGCACGTCCGTAGCGAGTGGCGCCGCCGTCACCGCCACCGATGATCAGAACCGCGTCGGTCCGCCCGTGGGCGAGGATCGGAACGTGGGCCATCATCTCATGGTAGATGAACTCGTCGGCCGTCGTCAGTTGGAC
>JBCBSO010000610.1:0-2657 GCA_039819205.1 Actinomycetota bacterium | reverse complement strand
CATCGAAGCAACGTATGCCACTGCGGGGGTTCAGCGCTTCGCGATCTGGTCCCACTCCAGCACCCCGCACGTGGCGAAGCAACTGACCGCCGGCGGGTACCTGCCAGACGAAGTGACCTACGTGATGGCGATGGACCTCGACACGATCACGACACCAGACGGCCCGGAGCTGGATCTCGTAGAACCCGACTTCAACGAGTTCCTGAGAATCAATGGTCTCTCTCCGATGTTCAATTCGCTGCCGGCGACCGCCGACGCCGCCGTCTATGTGGCTCGTGTCGAGGACCACCACGCTGCCGCACTGATGTCATATGAGCACGAAGGGGACTGCGGGATCTTCAATGTCGCCACGCTCGACTTTGCGCGACGACGTGGTCTCGGCACCAAACTCACCGCCCATGCTCTGGAACGTGCACGCGAGCGAGGGTGCACAACGGCATCCCTGCAGTCGACCGAGATGGGTCAGTCGATCTACGAGAAGGTCGGCTTCCAGCACATCGGCGCCTATACGGAGTACGTCCAATCATGAGCAGTTCGACGGAGTTTGCTGGTGCTCGACAGGTAGATCGATTCGGCCCGAGTGAGGTCGCTGCGCGGCGGGCCACACCCCAGCTGGGTGGCCCGGCCGGTGCCCGGACTAGCCCCGCTGGTCAGTCGGTGCGCTCGGTGACGATCGCGGCGGTGGCGGCGAGAGTGAAGGCCGCCACGTTGGCGACGGTACGAACCGTGTTCCAACGGTTCCAAGGCGTCTCGTAGCTGGCCCGACGCTCGTCGATCTGGCGTCCGGTGGCGCTGCTGAGTTCGAAGGCGTCGAGGGCGTCGTTCAGTGGGACGTTGCGGGCGGCTGTGACCCCGAAGACGCCGACCAGGTAGATCATGGCGCTGGCCGTGATGATCAGCCCACGTCGATTGTCGCCAGCACGGAACTGCATGATCGCCGCGGCGCCGAGTATGAGCGGGATGCCGACGAACGGCACCAGGAAGCGCGGAGTGAGGATCTCGCGGTTGATGTGCTGCATGAGGTGCACGTAGTCGGGGCTACCCAGCCGCCGCGTGCCGGGAATCACCGACACCGACCAGCCGTAGAACAATCCAGCCATGAGTCCGGTCGAGACGACACCGCCGATGAGGAGCAGTTGCTTCAGGTCCATCGCACGTCACCTCAGCCCGAGACCGACACGGTCTCGTAGGTCAGGTTCTGGTCGGCGACGACGTCGCTCACGGTGCGGCCAACGACAGTACGGGCGATCTTCATCTTCCGTGTCTCGCCGGTGGTCGACCAGAACGCGTCGGGGCCGTCGAGTTCGTCGTTGAGGTGAACGGGTTGGACGAGGGTCCAATCGAGTCCGCTTGCTCGCACGAGCTGTTCCTGCTTCTCGGTGTCGGCCATCTGCTTCTTCACGAGCGTGGCGAAGAACAGTCGGTCGCTGAGCCCGAGGTGCTGGCGGGTCGGTCCGATCCCGTACGACGACTGGACAACGAGACGCCCCACGCCGTGGGCATGCATCGCGTCAATCACGTTGCGGGTGCCGGCTGATCGGATGTCGAGCGGCGTCAACTTCGGGCCGAGTAGTTGGACGCGGATCGGGTTTTCGGTGATGCCGAGTGCGACGACGACGGCGTCGTGGCCGGCGACCGCGTGCTCGACATCGTCACGGTCCATCGCATTGCCGTTGATCGTCGCGATGCCGTCGATGTCCGTGGCGAGTCGATCTGCGTGGCGGGAGAAGGCAGTGACGTGGTGGCCGGCAGCGATGAGCGCGGTCACGATGGCTCGGCCGGAGCCGCCAGTCGCGCCGACGACCAGCACCTTCCTGGCGTCGGGGCTGTGTGGTGTGTTGCTGTTGGTGGACATGTCCGCTGATCCCTTTCGTTGGTGGCGGTTGGACACGTTCGAACGTACGGAGACAGGCCATCCCGGTTCTTGGCCCCTCCCGCCGATCGATTGACACCTCCCGCCACACCCGGCCCACGGCTACCGTCGTCGCCGTGGCCGTGATGTCGTCGGTGCCCGCCCGGGCGATGATCGCCGCCTCGGGGCGCTCCGACGTGGATGCGTTGCTTGCACGGGTCGGCCTCGGGCCCGAGTCGGAGCCACCGACGCTGATCGACGCCGACATGTTCTATGACGTAGTCGAGACGATCGTGACCGACGGCGACGATGCTCTGGCCTACCGGTACGCGGCGACGGTCGACATCGACCGCTACGGCGTCGCCGGGCTGGCGTTCAAGACAGCAACGACCATCCGAGTCGCGCTCGAGCGAGCAGAACGCTACGTCGCGCTGCTCGGCGACGCGGTGAGCTATGAGCTGCGGCCCGATGTCGACGGTGCAGCGTTTGTGGTCGCGGGTCGTCCTGCGCATCGCCTCGGCGTGGCCGTCGCCAACGAGGGCGCGATCGCCGCGCTCGTCGCGGTCTGTCGCCAAGCTGCCGGCACCGACACCAGCGTCGTGCCCGTCAACGTCTCGTTCGCTCATCGCCCGCCCGGGTCGATCGACGCCGCCCAACAATTCTTCGGCTGTCCGGTCCGCTACGGCCAAGATGCCGATGCATTCCGCCTCGATCACCGTGTGCTCGATGCGCCGACGCGCCTTGGCGACGATGCGATCTCGCACTACGTGATGGGGCACCTCGACGAGCAACTACGCGTTGCGCT
>JBCBSO010000609.1:0-2662 GCA_039819205.1 Actinomycetota bacterium | reverse complement strand
GGGTGCTGGTCGGTCGTCGAACAAGCGGCACGGGGTGATCGGGGTGAACGTGGTGTCGCCATCACCCGGCGCCGCGCTGGCGTGTACGCCGAACGCTGCGGCAGCGATGGCTGCCGTTACTGCGGCGGCGAGCGCTGTGGACGTCCAGCGGCCACTCGGGCGAGTCGTGGTGATCGTTGTGGTGGACTGGTGCTTCATGGTTCTCTCGATGTGGTAGCGGGTTGATGTGCGGCAGCGTGCGGTGTCACTGGCCGACGGTTGTGACTGGCTCGGCTGTGTCGGTCGAACGCATTTGGTCAGCGCGTGGGACGATCAGCGTGAAGGACAGATCGGCACGCGCGTTCGCGGAGAATGTGTCGACCGCGACAATCGAGTTCGCGTCGCACGCGCTCCCGAACGCTGTCGTGACCTTGATGCCGATGTCGTTCTGGCTGCGATTGTCGCTCTGCAGCGATCCGATGGTGCCGACCCGATCGAGCTCGCTCTCGTCGTCGACAACGATGCAATAGCTGCCAACGGGTTCCCGTTCTGGTCTCACGACCGTTGCGCCCTCGAGCCCCGGCGATGTGAACAGGACCGATCCGTCCGCATGAACGACGATCCATTCCACGCCTCGCGTGTTGTGCTGAGCGAGCTCGTTGAGTTCGTGTTGTTGTTCCTGGACCGTGGCGCGTAGTGCGTCGAGTTCGGTGTGCAGTTCGGTGAGGCTGGTGGGTGAGTAGTAGCCGACGGCGTCGGCGATCACGTTGACCTGGCCTTGGTGGTTGGCGATGGTGATGGCGCCGGTGGGGGAGAGGGCGACGTCGACTTTGTTGGGGGTGGGTGATTGGTCGGGCAGCCAGTTGAGGTTGGAGGCGGTCGGCTTGGGTTGGTCGGCCGGCCAGACGCGGAGGTTGGATTGGTCGGTCGGGTTGGCGATGGTGACGTTCATCGCGATGGCGGTGGCGTCGGCGGGGATGGTGCAGTCGCCGGTGGTGCCGGTGATCTGGACGGTGCGGTCGTTTCCGGCGGTGAGGGGTGTGTTGTGCGGTCCGACGGTGTCGGGTGCTGGTCGGTCGTCGAACAAGCGGCACGGGGTGATCGGGGTGAACGTGGTGTCGCCATCACCCGGCGCCGCGCGAACGGTCCAGGCGGCAACGGTGAGGCTGGCCAACGCGGCCGTGGCGATCGCGGTAGCGAGTGCGGTGCGGGTCATCATCGGTGATCGTCTCCTTGTCGAGTGGTCACCGATGTGGCGTGAGGCGACGCCTCACACTGTGAGGGCGGCGGCTACACGATGGCGATCTCACGCTCGCGGGCGCGAGCAGCGAGCCGTCCGATGAGCCATTGGGCACCACGTGGCGAGACCCGGGCGGCGATGTCGAACACATGAGCATCGGGTCCGATGAGCGCCCGTCGCTTGTTCTTCAACATCGCGCCGAGGATCCAGTTGGCCGCCTGCTCCGGGGTGCTGCGGGCCAGCTGTTCGAACTGCGTAGCGGCCTCTTCCGGGTCGATGTCGACGCCCATGGCGATGGCGTTGCGGGCGATGTTGGTGCGGATCCCGCCAGGGTGGATCGTGGTCGCCGACACACAACTCTCGGCGATGTCGAGTTCGGTGCGTAGCGCTTCGGTGTAGCCGCGCACGGCGAATTTCGAGGAGTTGTAGGCCGCCTGGCTGGGGATGCCGAGCAGTCCGAACACGCTGGAGATGTTCACCACGTGGCCTTCACCGCTGGCCTCGAGATGAGGGAGGAACGAGGTGGTGCCGTGGACCACACCCCAGAAGTTGATGTCCATCACCTGACGAAAGTGCGCTTCGTCCATCTCCGCGACGTCGGCGCCGAGCGCGATGCCCGCGTTGTTGATGACCGCGTTGACCCGACCGAACTCATCGTTGGTCTGCGCCGCCCACGCGGCAACCGCACCGGCATCGGCGACGTCGACGGTGGTCGCCGTGACCCGCACGATGCTGTGCTCGCACACCGCCGCCGCGGCGGCGTTGAGGCCGTCCTCGTCGACGTCGCTCAACGCAACATGGGCGCCGCGTCGTGCGCACTCGTGAGCCAACGCACGTCCGATGCCGGAGGCCGCTCCGGTGATCGCCACGACACGATCGTCGAGTGCGCGAATCATCGGGTTGTTCCTCGAGCGATCGGGAGCGTCATCGACGTAGTTTCGCGATACGCCGGCCGAGGCGACGAATGCGGTCCCGCGTGGGACCGGTGTTAGCGACGTGCGAGCGCCAACTGCATGGCCAGCTTGCCGAAGGCGCGAACCCGGGCCACCTCGGGAGCGTTGCGGTCGGCGAGCACGTGGAGGAGGACGCGGCTCACGGGCCGGTCCTCGGCGTACTTCACGATCCGGTCGATCCGTGCTTCGTGCCCGGGCAGGCCGTCGCGCTCGATCGCCCACGCCAACTGTTCGAGGTACCGACGTGTCGTTGGGCGCGACACGGAGCGTCGCACGCTGGATGGCCCGAGCGCAGTGGTCGGAACCGTCCCGGTCATCGGTGCGGTCGTCGGTGCGGTCATTGGGGCCTCCTTTGCCAGTCGATACGTCGGTGCGCGGGGCACGCGTTTGCAGTGACGGTACGGATCGGCCGTGTTCAAGAAAAGCGGATATTTGTCACCATGTTGATAAGCGTCGCTAATCGACCCGATACGCTGCTGTTGTGGACGTG
>JBCBSO010000608.1:0-2667 GCA_039819205.1 Actinomycetota bacterium | reverse complement strand
GTGGTGCGATTCACCAACACCCCTGCAACCATGCCGGCCCGCCAGCCATTCGTGGCGCACTGCGTCAGCAGCGTCGCCCCCTCCATCTCATAGTTCAGCACGTTCAGCTGCGACCACTCCTCGCGCGTGCCCTGCAGCGAGCGACGCACGTACCCCGACACGGTGTCGTAGCGCTCCTGGCCCGGATAGAAGGTGTCGGACGAGACCGTCACCCCCGTATGCACCGGCAGGCCGTGCTCGTTCGCCGCGGCAACCAGGGCATGAACGCAGTCGTAGCTCGCCACTGCGGGGTACTCCATCGGGGCGAAGTGCCCGCTGGCGCCGTCGAGGCGCACGGCTCCAGTGGTGACGATCACGTCGGCAACGTCGATGTGCGGCTGGATGGCGCCGGTGGTGCCGACCCGCAAGAACGTGGTGACGCCGAGTTGCCCGAGTTCTTCCACCGCAATCGAGGTCGACGGCCCGCCGATACCCGTCGAACACACCACGATGGGATGTACGCCGGCGGTGCCCCGCCACGATGTGAACTCACGAGTGGCGGCGAGTTCGACGGGGTCGTCGAGGAGCGCGGCGATCTTGGGAACGCGCCCAGGATCGCCGGGGAGAATGGCCAGATCGGCGCCGTCGAGATCCGATCGCACAAGCCCGAGATGGAACACGTCAGCCATTTCGCTCAGCCGCCGATCTGGCTCATCGACTTCGCCGGGCGCACGAAGTTGACCTGGTTGATGCGGTGTCCAGCCCACTTGGTGGCGACGGCGGCTTCGATGCGCTCGCCGAGCTGATCGTCGGTTTCGCCATCGCGCATCGCCGACATCAGATCGAACTCGCGGGTGGCGAACAGACAGGTGCGGAATTGGCCCTCGGCGGTGAGCCGCACGCGGTCGCAATCGCCGCAGAACGGCTTGGTCACGGTGGGGATCACGCCCACGGTTCCGCCGCCATCGAGGTAGCGGAACCGGTCGGCTGGCGCTGCGCCGCGCGCTGGCAGCTGCTCGAGCGGAAACACCGCCGCGATGCGCTCGACGATCTCGTCCTGGCCAACCACCCGTTCGTCGGCCCAGTGACCGTCGGCGTCGAGCGGCATGAACTCGATGAACCGCATCTCGACGCCTTCGTCGCGACCGAATCGTGCAAGGTCGACGATCTCGTCGTGGTTCACGTGACGCTCGATCACCGCGTTGATCTTCACTGGATCGAAGCCGGCTTCTTTGGCCGCGCTAATGCCGTCGAGCACTCGCCCGAGCTCGTCGCGCCGTGTCATCTCGGCGAACTTGGCGCGGTCGAGACTGTCGAGGCTGATGTTCACCCGGCGCAATCCCGCAGCACGCAGCGGCACGGCGTGTTGGCGCAGCGTGGCCCCGTTGGTGGTCATCGCCAAGTCGACCGGACCCGAAGGGCCCTCGATCGCCGACAGTCGCTCGACGAGCGTGGCCAGCTGGGCGCGTACGGTCGGTTCCCCGCCGGTGAGGCGGATACCGCGCACGCCAAAGCGCGTGACGAAGAGCCGCGCCAGCCGCTCGATCTCTTCGAAGGTCATCACGCTCGAGCGCGGCAACCACGTCATCCCCTCTTCGGGCATGCAGTACGTGCAACGAAAGTTGCAGCGATCCGTGATCGAGATGCGCAAGTCTTCAATGACCCGGTTGAACGGGTCGACCAGCGGCTGCGCCTCCATCACCCCAGCGTACCGACGCGCCCGCCGGATCTCCCCAGCGGCACGACCGCTGCGGGGACGGATCGGATGTGGCGGCGATCAGGGGAGGGATTAGCGATCGCCGCGCAGGGCGAGTACGGCCACCTCGCCGCCTTCGGCGATGCCGTCGCCGTCGGGCACCACCGCCAGCGCATCGGCCAGCGCGGTGGCCGCCAACTGGTGACTGCCCTGCGCCGCGACCGGTCGCACGTGGAGGCGACCATCAGCGCCCATCTCGCTACGCACGCGCATGAAGTGCACCTTGCCGTCGGCCCGCCGTGTGAGTGGCTCGTCGGCAACCGCCACCGTGCTCGCACGGGTCAGCTCACGGTGACCCATCATCCGCCGCAGCGCGGGACGCGCGAACACCTCGAAGCTCACGAGCGAACTCACCGGGTTGCCCGGCAAGCCGAAGATCGGCACATCGCCAAGACGGCCAAAGGCAAACGGCTTGGCGGGCTTGATGGCGATCTGCATCCAGGTCATGTCGGCGACGCGACCCAACACCGCTTTCACCACGTCGTAGTCGCCCATCGACACCCCGCCGCTCGACACGATCGCATCGCAGCTGGCGGCCGCGTCGCGGATCACCCGCTCGAACGTGGCTTCGTCGTCGGGAATCACACCGAGGTCGACGACGTCGCAGCCGGCGTCGGCGACGAGCGCCGCGAGCATCGTCTTGTTGCTCTCGCGGATCTGGCCCGGTTTGAGCGGCGACCCGTCGTCGATCAGCTCGTCGCCGGTCGACAGCACTGCCACACGGAGCCGGCGGTGGGCAACCACGGTGCTGGCATTCACGCTGGCCAACACGGCAGCGACCGGCGGATAAACGACCGTACCGGCGGCGAATAGCTCGTCACCTGGCTCGACGTCTTCACCGGCGGCGCGGACCGCTGCGCCAACCGGGACCGACCGAGAGAGCCGCGCGCGCTCGGCGCCATCGACCTCGCCGAGTCGTTCCGAGTCCTCCA
>JBCBSO010000607.1:0-2689 GCA_039819205.1 Actinomycetota bacterium | reverse complement strand
GGCGAGTCGGCTGTTCGTTGCCGGCACGTGGTCGCAGGCCGGACCGGCGCTGACGATCACACCGTTCGGCAACTGGTGGGCCACCCGTCCACGCGAGGAATGGCCCGACGATCCGGCGTCGATCGAGTGGGTGGAGAGCATCTGGGATCCCAATGTCGGCGACTGCCGCCAAGAGATCGTGTTCATCGGGGTGAAACTCAATCGGGACAACCTGGAGCGGCTGCTCGATCGGGCCCTGCTGAACGACGACGAACAGTCCTGGCACCCCGACCGATGGGCCACGTTGCCCGACCCGCTCCCGCCCTGGTGAGTCAATAAGAATCGTTCTCAGTCGTCGGTAGAGTGAACCGATGAGCGATCTTCTGCCGGTCACCGTGCTGTCGGGCTTCTTGGGCGCGGGCAAGACCACCCTGCTGAACCAGGTGCTCGCCAACCGTGAAGGCCGACGCGTTGCCGTCATCGTCAACGACATGAGCGAGGTCAACATCGATGCCTCGCTGGTGGCCGAGGGCGCAGCGCTCGACCGCACCGAAGAGCGCCTGGTGGAAATGTCGAACGGGTGCATCTGTTGCACCTTGCGCGAAGACCTCCTGCTGGAAGTGGCCCGGCTGGCCAAGGAAGGTCGCTTCGACTACCTGCTCATCGAGTCGACGGGCATCAGCGAGCCGATGCCGGTGGCGGCAACGTTCCTGTTCGAAGACATCGACGGCAACAGCCTGTCGTCGCTGGCCAAGCTCGACACGATGCTCAGCGTGGTCGACGCGTCGACGTTCCTCGATCGGTTCGAGGTGCTCGAAGAGCTCGCCGAGATCGGCGTCGGCCGCGACGAAGAAGACGATCGCACAGTGAGCGACCTGCTCATCGACCAGGTCGAGTTCGCCGACGTGTTGGTGATCTCGAAGCCCGATCTCGTCGACACGGAAACGCTCGAACGCGTGGTCGCGCTAGCGCGCCAACTCAACCCTCGGGCCCGGGTGGTCGTCGCCGAGCGCGGCGACGTCCCGCTCGATGCCGTGCTCGACACCGGACTGTTCGACGAAGACGAGGCGTCGACCGCACCGGGCTGGGTCCGCGCCCTCAACGGCGACGACAAGACCCCCGAGACCGAGGAGTACGGGATCACCTCGTTCGTGTACCGGCATCGTTGGCCGTTCCATCCGCAACGCCTCGCCGACGAGCTCGAGCAGGCGTGGCCCGGCGTGCTCCGCAGCAAGGGCTTCTTGTGGTTGGCGACGCGCCCCGATGTGCAGGCACTGTGGAGCCAGGCCGGATTGTCGGTCATGCTCGAACCGCTGGCCATGTGGTACGCCGCCATGCCAGAGGACGAATGGGAACTGGAAACCGACGAAGAGCGCGCCGACCTCGAGGCCCGTTGGGACCCGGTGGTCGGCGACCGTCAGACCGAGATCGTGTTCATCGGCGTCGACATGGACGAAGCGGCGATCCGCGAACGACTCGATCGCTGCGTGCTCACCGGTCGCGAGTTCGAGAAGGGTCCGAAGAAGTGGGCCCGCTATCGCGATCCGCTGCCCGAGTGGGACATCGCCTGCGACATCGAGATGTGATCTCGACCCTTCACTATTTCTTGGGTCACTTCTTCTTGAGTCACTTCTTCTTGGGGCGGAACGCCTCGATGTGATCAGGGTCGGTTGTGAGGAACGGTCCGCCGATCAGATCTACGCAGTACGGCACGGCAGCGAACACCGCGTCGAGGCACTCAGCGATCGCCTTCGGCTGACCCGGCAGGTTGATCACGAGTGCGCCGTCGCAGATCCCGGCGGTCTGGCGCGACAGGATCGCGGTGGGCACCACTTGCAGTGATACGGCACGCATCGCTTCGCCGAAGCCGGGCATCAGCTTGGAACACACCGCCTCGGTTGCTTCGGTGGTGACATCCCTCGGCGCTGGGCCGGTCCCGCCCGTGGTCAGGATCAGACATGCCCCCGCCGCCGCCAGTTGCTGAATCGTCCGTTCCACCTCGGGCTGCTCGTCGGGAACGACCTCGGCACGCGCCTGCCAGTCGGACGTCAGCACGCGTTCCAGGTACTCACGGATCGCCGGCCCGCCACGGTCTTCGTACTCTCCCCGGCTCGCCCGATCGGACACCGTGACGATGCCGATCTGGGCCGGAGTTGGGTGATCAGCTGGCGTGGGGCGTTCGTTGACGTCGGCCATGACGGCGAACGTAGCAACGAAACGTGCGCGCCGGGCGAGGCGTCGAACGACGATCGGTCAGGCCGCGCAGCAGGAGTCGTATACGCACCGGCAGTCGGCGCAGTCCTGCGGACTGGTGACGCCACAGTGTTCGAGCATCTCGCGCTTGAGCGCCTGGCGCGCTCGGTGCAGCCGGACCGTCGCGTTGTTCACGGTGACGTCGAGCGCCTGCGCCGCCTCGCTGAGCTGGAGCCCGTCGGAGTCGACGAGCGCAAGGATCGAGGCGTAGTTCGGGCTGATGCGCTTGGCCAGGCTCACGCTGCAATCGCAGGGGTCGGTGGCCGGCTCGTCGGCCGGCTCGGGGACTGGCGACGACGCATCGAACACGGCCCGCTCGCGAGCGAGCTGCCGACCGACGTCGATGATGATGTTGCGGTGGATGCGGTACAGCCATGCGACGACGCGGTCCGGATCGTCAAGCGACTCGGCGCGCTCCATCGCCCGCAATGCGGCGAGCTGGAGTACATCGTCGGCG
>JBCBSO010000606.1:0-2697 GCA_039819205.1 Actinomycetota bacterium | reverse complement strand
GTGTTGTTAAACCTTGGGCTTACCAAACGGGGGGGGGCGGGGGGGGCACGCCCCCCCGCCGCCACGACCGCGTAAACGCGATGGTGCCGACTGAGTAGTCGATTACCTATGCGCCCACTCTCTGGGCCACTTACTGTCGGCGCCCATGGCGATAGTTGGTGTGGGAAAGGGATCAGTGCTCGACACGCGGGTGCGCGTCCGCTCGCTGTTGTGGTTCATTGCAGCCGTCGGGTTTGGTGTGGTGGCGACCGTGATCATCACGTCGGCGTGGTCTGCTGACGCGGCCCCGGGTGACGTCGACGCCACGTATGTACCCACGGCCGGATGCCGGCTCACCGACACACGAGTCGGGACGCAGGTCGGACCGCGCGGAGCCAAGCTCGGTGCCGATGAGGTGATGACCGTTGAGGTGCACGGCGACAACGGTGAGTGCGTCGGTGATCTCGCCATCCCGGATGATGCCGTCGGTCTGTCGACGAATGTCACGGTGGTCAACGCCGCCGCGAGTTCGAACATCCGTGTCTATCGCGGTGACCTTGCCGACCCGCCGTTGTTGTCGAATCTCAACGTGTTTGCCGGCGCGCCGCCAACACCCAACAAGGTCGACACCCGACTCGCGCCCGACGGGACGTTGAAGGTGTACAACGCCAACGGATCGGTCGACATCGTGATCGATGTGATCGGCTACTACAGCCCGAGCAGCCTGCTCGAGCTCGCCGCGCAAGCCGGCACACCCGGGCCCCAAGGGCCAGTCGGCCCAACCGGCGAACCTGGACCGGCCGGGCCGCAGGGCACGAGTGCGCCGGTCTCGTTCGCTCGCGTCAGCTCCCTCGGCAACACGGTCGGACCATCGCCAGGTGTCGCCTCGGCCGAAAGAGAGAGTGACGGCCAGTACCTCATCGAGTTCGATCAGCCGATCGGAGAGTGCGCAATCTCGCTGACCGCGTTCTCGACGACACCGGCCACAGCGGATCTGGTGTTCGACGTCGCCCTCCCCAATGGCATTCGTGTGTACGCCTTCCAAGCCGGAACGAACACACGGGTCGACACCACCTTCCACATCGTCGCCACCTGCGCCCCGTAGCCGAGCACCCGCTCACCCCGCCGCCGCCGTTCTGTGGCTGCCGTTACCGTTCGCCGTTGTGACCGAGCGGCGGCGTCCGTAGCATTGCAGGGTCCTTTCAGCGGGGAATCCGTACGTCGGCCGCTGTATGGCGGCGTCCACTCGGGACGCCAACTCACCACATTCCGCAACTCGGTGCGCCGAGGCCGTGGACGATCCGGATCGAGGTTCCGAACGTATGCCCACCATTCAGCAGCTCGTCCGTCAGGGGCGCAGCTCGAAAGTCACCAAGAGCAAAACCCCGGCGCTCAAGGGTTCACCCCAGCGTCGCGGTGTGTGCACCCGCGTGTACACCACCACCCCGAAGAAGCCGAACTCGGCGCTGCGCAAGGTGGCCCGCGTCCGCCTCAACTCCGGCATCGAAGTCACCGCCTACATTCCCGGCGAGGGCCACAACCTGCAGGAGCACTCGATCGTGCTCGTGCGTGGCGGTCGTGTCCGCGACCTCCCCGGTGTGCGCTACAAGATCATCCGCGGCGCGCTCGACGCAGTCGGCGTGAAGAACCGCAAGCAAGCTCGCAGCCGCTACGGCGCCAAGAAGGAGAAGTGACCGATGCCGCGTAAAGGTCCCGCCCCGCGGCGCGAACTCGTCGCCGATCCGATTCACAAGTCGGTGCTGGTCACCCAGCTGATCAACAAGGTCATGCTCCACGGCAAGCGCACGCTCGCCGAGCGCATCGTGTACGACGCGATGGACATCATCGACACCAAGACCGAAACCGACGAAGAGGCGATCGACGTCGTCAAGCGCGCGGTCGAGAACGTCAAGCCGCCGCTCGAGGTGCGCAGCCGCCGCGTCGGTGGCGCCACCTATCAGGTGCCAGTCGAGGTGCGGCCCCGTCGGGCCACCACGCTCGCTGTGCGCTGGATCGTCGACTACTCACGCGAGCGTCGCGAGAAGACCATGGCCCAGTGCTTGGCCAATGAGCTACTCGATGCCGCACAGGGTCTCGGCGCCGCGATGAAGCGGCGCGACGACATTCAGAAGATGGCCGATTCGAACAAGGCCTTCGCTCACTACCGCTGGTAGCCCGCCGGCCGCACAACCCCGACCTGTGCACTAACGTGCCCTGTCGGGCGCACAGTCGAAGGGGGATGTGCCGGTGAATGTTCACGCAATCCTGTCGGTAAAAGGGAGCGACGTGGCCACGATCGCGCCCGAAGCATCGATCGGCGCAGCCGTCGACGCGCTCCACGACCGCAAGGTCGGCGCGCTCGTGGTCAGCACCGATTCGTCATCGATCGCTGGCATTCTCTCCGAGCGAGACGTCGTGCGCCGTCTGGCAACCGAAGGCGCAGGAACGCTCGACGAGCCGGTGTCGGCAGTCATGTCGGCCAGTGTCGTCACCTGCGGCATGAACGACACGGTGCACGACTTGATGGGGTTGATGACCGGCGAACGCATCCGTCACCTGCCGGTTGTCGACGACAACGGTGCCCTCGCTGGCATCGTGTCGATCGGCGACGTCGTCAAGTTCCGCCTCGACGAGCTGCAGGCGGAGAACGACGAGCTCTACGGCTACATCCAAGGTCGGTAGGTCATCCACGGTCGATCGACGTCGACCATCAGCCAC
>JBCBSO010000605.1:0-2699 GCA_039819205.1 Actinomycetota bacterium | reverse complement strand
CCGCTCGATGTCACACCGAGCGGCGCCAACTTCATCCTGTTCCGCCCGCGGAACGTGCCGGGCGGGCTCGTGTGGAAGCGCCTCGTGGAACGCTCAGTCCTGGTCCGTGATTGCTCCAGCTGGCCGCGACTCGACAACTGCCTGCGCGTCACCGTAGGCACTCCCGACGAGAACGACGCCTTTCTCACCGCGCTGGAGGAGGCGCTGCAATGACGACTCCATCTGGTACCGGGGCCCGACGGGTCGCCCAGCACTCGCGCACGACAAAAGAAACGTCGATCGAGATCACGCTCGATCTCGATGGCACCGGCGCGACCGACATCAGCACGGGCATTCCGTTCTATGACCACATGCTCGATCAGATCGGGCGACACGGCGGATTCGATATGACGATCGCCGCGACGGGCGACCTGCAGATCGATACGCATCACACCGTCGAAGACGTGGCACTCGCCCTTGGTGAGACATTCGCGGAGGCGCTCGGCGACAAGGCCGGTGTGCGCCGCTTCGCCAGCGGGCGCTATCCGCTCGACGAGGCGCTCATCGATGTCGCCCTCGACCTGTCGGGACGACCGTTCGTCGAGTGGCACGTCGCAATGCCCGAGTGCCTCCCACTCGGCGACCCACCCTTCGATCCGCAACTCGCGGAGCATGCCGTGGCGTCGTTCGCCACGGCGGCGGGCATCACGCTGCACGTTGAGTTGGTGCGCGGCCGCAACGTGCACCACATCATCGAAGCCACGTTCAAGGGGCTGGCCCGCTGTCTGCGCGATGCCGTGCGCATCGACGACGGCGGCGGGGTGCCCTCGACCAAGGGTGTGCTGTAGCCCGGTGACAACAGCGACCCCCCTCATCGCCGTGCTCGACTACGGCATCGGCAACCTGCACTCTGCGCAGAAAGCGCTAGCTCGCCAAGGCGCCGACGCCCGCTTGACCGCCGACCGCGGGCTCATCGCCGACGCCGACGGTGTGGTGTTGCCTGGTGTAGGTGCCTTTGGCGCGTGTATGGACGCGCTCGGTGCAGCCGGACTCGATGACGCAGCACATGCTGCTGTTGCGTCCGGTCGTCCGTTTCTCGGGATCTGTGTCGGGATGCAGATGTTGTTCACCGAGTCGGCGGAAGGCGGTGGCGCGAAGGGCCTCGGGATCATCCCGGGCTCGGTGGAGTGGATTCCTCCCGGCCCCAAGATTCCCCAAATGCAGTGGAACCGGCTCGAGCTGTTGCATCCCGACGACCCGATGTTCGACGGGTTGGTCGACGATCCCGCCGACCCGGTCTGGGTGTACTTCGTGCACTCGCTGCACGGCGTGCCCGACGACGACGGCGTCGTCGCCGCAACGGTCCAGTACGGCACCACGGTGAACGCCGCGTTCCGTCACCACAACGTGTTCGCTACCCAGTTCCATCCGGAGAAGTCGAGCCGCCCAGGACTGCGCCTGCTCGGCAACTTCGTCCAGGTGTGTGCTCGCTCATGAGCGGGCGTCACGGGGTCACAACGGTGACTGGTCCATGACGATCGATCTGTATCCGGCGATCGATCTGCTCGGCGGCCGCGTCGTACGCTTGCAGAAGGGCGACTACGACCAGC
This sequence comes from Actinomycetota bacterium, assembly GCA_039819205.1. Lineage (GTDB taxonomy): Bacteria > Actinomycetota > Acidimicrobiia > Acidimicrobiales > Ilumatobacteraceae > JABSQH01. The sequence continues at coordinate 1,110 of JBCBSO010000605.1, read as the reverse complement.
AGACGGTCTACGGCGACGATCCCGTCGATGTGGCCCGCCGCTTCGCCGACGAGGGAACGCGCTGGATTCACGTGGTCGATCTCGACGCGGCGCGGTCGGGCGACGCAGTCAATCGCCCGGTCGTGGCGGCGATTGCCCAGGCGGTCAACGATCGGTGCGCCATTCAAACCGGCGGTGGGGTGCGCTCGGCCGACGACGTGCGCGAGCTCGCCGAGCGCGGTGCGGCACGCATGGTGATGGGTTCGGCGGCGCTGCGTTCCCCGGCGTTGGTCGCCGAGGTGGCGGCGATCGCTCCGATTGCCGTGGGTCTCGATCACCGTCGTGGGGCGTTGTCGATTCACGGCTGGACCGAAACCGCCGACCTTCGCCTCGACGACGCGTATCGGCAGTTTCCGGACGCCGCGGCGTTCGTCGTCACCGACATCGAGCGTGACGGCATGCTCGCAGGGCCCGCCCTCGATGGTCTGCGTGCGGCCGCTGATGCGGCCACCGCGCCGGTGATCGCGAGTGGTGGGGTGGCCAAACTCGACGACGTGCGGCGGCTCTCCGGCATTGACGGACTCGGCGGTGTGATCACCGGGAAGGCGCTCTACGAGGGTCGGTTTACCGTGGCCAACGCCCTCGCAGTGCTCAACGAGGAACGGGCATCGTGAGGGTGGCCCGGGTGATCCCATGTCTCGACGTCACCGAGGGACGAGTGGTGAAGGGGACGAACTTCGTCGATCTGGTCGACGCCGGCGACCCCGTCGAGCTCGGTCGTCGCTACGACGCCGAGGGCGCTGACGAACTCGTGTTCCTCGACATCACCGCGTCGAGCGACGATCGGGCCACGACGGTCGAAATGGTGCGCAATGTCGCCGACCACGTGTACATCCCGTTCACCGTTGGCGGCGGCATCCGCACCCTCGAGGACGCACGGACGATGCTGCGCGCCGGCGCTGACAAGGTCAGCGTCAACACCGCCGCGGTGCAGCGCCCCGAGCTGATCGGTGAGATCGCTGCCGAGTTCGGCTCGCAATGCGTCGTGTGTGCCATCGACGCGAAGCGGCGGATCGATGAGCAGCGCGGTCCGGCATGGGACGGCACGTGGGAGGTGTTCCTCCACGGCGG
>JBCBSO010000604.1:0-2701 GCA_039819205.1 Actinomycetota bacterium | reverse complement strand
CGGCCTGATTCGCAAGTGGTGTTGCTGCTCGGCGATGGCGCTGCCGGGTTCAGCTTGATGGACGTCGACACGTTGGTGCGCCATGAGCTTCCGGTGGTGATGATTGTTGGCAACAATGGGATGTGGGGGCTCGAGAAGCATCCGATGCAGGCGATCTATGGCTGGGACATGGCCTGCGACCTGCAGCCCGAAACCCGCTACGACGAGGTGGTGCGGGCGCTCGGCGGCGCGGGCGAAACCGTGCGTTCACCAGCCGAGGTGGGCCCGGCGCTCGATCGCGCCTTCGCCTCTGGTGTGCCCTACCTGGTGAACGTGCTCACCGATCCCGAGGACATTTACCCCCGCTCGAGCAACCTCGCCTGATCACTCGCTCATCGCCACATACGTAGCGGGCCCGCCTGCGCCCGGTCGATTGCGTACGTGCTACGGATGTCCGGGCCTGCGCCGCCCTCGACGATGGTCGCATGAGCAATCGACTACACCCACTGTGTCGACGGTTGGCCGCACTGGGTGTGGCCGTAGCGGTCGGCTTCAGCATCCTCTCCGTCGCCCCCGTATCGCCGCCCGCGTCGGCGGCGACGTCGTCCGACACCATCGAAGGAGGCGCCGGCAGCGAGCACTTCGGCCTCGACGTCACGGTGCTGCCCAACGGCAACTTCGTCGTTGTCGACTATGGCTACGACGCCGGTCCGGTGGAGGGTGTTGGTGCGGTGCACCTGTACGACGGCCAGACCGAACAGCTGATCAGCACGCTCACCGGGTCGAGTGCCGCCGACTCCATCGGGTCGGGAGGCGTGGTCGCCCTCCCCAACAGCAACTTCCTCGTGGTCAGCGTCAGCTGGGACAACGGTGATGTGCGCGACGCCGGGGCGGTGACCTTTGTAAACGGGACGCGCGGCATCGATGGGCCGGTCACCGCCGAGAACAGCCTGCATGGCGGTGCCGTAGAGGGGTACGCAGGGTTCGGTGGCGTCACCGTGCTGACCAACGGCAACTACGTGGTGCGCAGCGATCTGTGGAGCGACGGGCCGCTGGCGTTCGTCGGCGCAGTCACGTTCGGCGACAGCACGACCGGCGTCACCGGTCCCATCACGACCGCCAACAGCCTCATTGGTCCCACGAGCAACGATCAGGTCGGCAGCGGCGGCGTGACGCCGCTGACCAACGGCAACTACGCCGTGACATCGCCCCTGTGGGACGGTCCCGGAGGTGCAGACGTCGGTGCTGCCACGCTCGGCGACGGTACGACCGGCGTCGCCGGTCCGGTCACTCCGGCGAACAGCCTGCACGGGACCTCTGCTGCCGACAGGGTCGGCAGCCACGGGGCTACCGCCCTCCCCAACGGCGGCTACGTCGTGGCCAGCCCGACGTGGGACAGCGGGGTGTTGGACGACGTCGGTGCGGTCACGCCGGCGCCGGCAGCCGGAGCGGTCGGCGCGGTCACGGTGGCCAACAGCCTCCACGGCACGTCGCAGAACGACAACGTCGGTTTCAGCGGCGTCGTTGCACTGACCAATGGCAACTACGTCGTTGCGTCAGAGGCGTGGGACAACCCGGTTGGTCCCGTCTCCAATGTCGGCGCGGTCACGTTCGTCGACGCCGATGCCGGACCTCCCGGCCCCGTCAGTGCGGTCAACAGCCTGCACGGGGCACAGGTGTCCGACACCGTCGGGTCAGGCCACCTGGTCGCCCTCGCCAACGGGAACTACGCGGTGTCCAGTCCCACGTGGGCCAACGGCGGGATCAAGAATGCTGGTGCGGTCACGGTCGGCGACGGCGAGACGGGCACGACTGGCCCGGTCGGCACGGCGAACAGTCTGTACGGCATCACCGAGAAGGACTACGTCGGCGACGCGGCGCTGATCGCGTTGGCCACGGGCGACGTCGTGGTCGCCAGCCCGAGTTGGGACCGCAACGGCGTCGTCGACGTCGGTGCGGTCACGGTGCTTGACGGAGAGCCAGGTATCGACGGCCCGGTCGGCGCGACCAACAGCATGTACGGCACCACCGCAGAGGATCGTGTCGGATCGAACGGCGTCGCCACAGAGGGTGGCGGATTCGCCGTTGTCAGCCCAGGCTGGGATCTCGCCGACCGTGCCGATGTCGGCGCCGTAACCGTCGTCGCTGCCGACGAGTCCGCAGTGGGTCCGGTGAGCCCGAGCAACAGCGTGCACGGCGACGCCGTTGGCGACCGCCTGGGCGACCAGCCCATCGTCGCACTCGAGGGCGGCGGAGTAGTCGTGCGAACACCGTCATACGACGATGGACAGACCGCCGACGCCGGTGCGGCGACCTACCTCCCCGAGACGGGACTGAGCGGCCCACTCGGCGGCCGCAACAGCGTGATTGGACTCCCGGGAGAGACCATCCGGAAACCGTCTGCCCGGATGACCTCGCGCGAGGTCGTCGTGATGGGAACGAACGGCAACCGGGTGCTGTTGTTGCGCACCGGGCCTCCGGCTCCGCAGCCGCCCGCTCTGCCGGAGCCGCCGCAGGCTCCTGCCGGGGTGGTGGCGGTCACCCCTGGCCGTCTGCTCGAGACGCGACCCGGGGAGTCCACTGTTGATGGTCGTCAGGAAGGGATTGGGCGCCGCACCGCGCGTGAGGAGACCGTCGTCGAGGTCGCAGGCCGCCACGGCGTGCCGGGGTCGGCTACCGCGGTGATGGTCAATGTTGCGGTGATTGATCCTGACGAGCGCGG
>JBCBSO010000603.1:0-2716 GCA_039819205.1 Actinomycetota bacterium | reverse complement strand
TCTGTCTCCGAGGAGGAGCAGCGATGACCGCTCGACGCACCCACCGCCCGAGCGCGTCGCGCGGTTCGTGAGTCGCGGCGTCGGAGGGTCGATCGGTCATCGCTGCTCCTCCTCGGAGACAGATCGCTTGAGCAGGGTGGCCAGTTCGGCGCGAGCGCGAGCGCTGCGACTCTTCACGGTGCCGGGCGCAACATCGAGCGCGTGCGCGATCTGGGCCTCCGACCAGCCGAGGTAGAACTGCGCGATCAGCACCGCTCGGTGATCGACCGACAGCGTGGCCAACAGGTCCGCGACGAGGACATCATCGACCACCAACGCGGCTTCGTCGTCGGGATGGGCCGGTTGCTGACGGAGATACTCCTCTGGCGACACCTCGCGCCGCCGTCGGCGCCATCGCGAACGCGCCCAGTTGAGGCCGGTGCGATACACCCAACCGGCGGGGTTCTCCAGCGATCCAACGCGCCGCCACTTGAGCAGCGCGCGAGTGAACCCCTCGGCGGTGGCGTCGCGGCCGACCTCGAGGTTGCCGAGTGCCAACACCAGCGCACGCTCGATGCGCGCATGGTCACGGCGATAGAAGGCAGCGAACTCCGACGCCGATGCGTCGTCGTTCGACTCGTCGCGCGGCGACACGACGACCACAGGGATCTCCCCGGTCGGCGGCTCAGCGCTCATTCGACGCACACCAGGAGACTCCCAAAGACCCGGTTTGGTTCCCGATTTTTCGACGTCGCCGGGAGGTCGGGAACCGGCGGTGACCGCCGAACGTCTCAACAGGCATGCGAGTGGCCGCAGTGGTGCTGGTTGGATCGTTGGCGGTCGCCGCGTGTGCGACCTCGAATGACGAGGGCGCTCCCACGACCCAGATCGAGCAGCGCGAGCCGGCGCAAACGCTGCCAAGCCCGCCGTCGACCGTCGACAGCCAACCGCCAGGGATCGCGCTCGCAGCCACCCCCGGTGTCGAGCGATCGCCGGTGGCCGCCGAGGCCGCAATTGGTCCGCTGGCCGGCGGGTTGAACGACGCTGGCTTCAATCTGTTGCGGACGCTGCCACGTGACGAGAACGTGGTGTTTAGCCCGGCGAGCATTGGCCACGCCCTGTTGATGGCCTCGGCGGCCGGCGACGACACCACTCGACGCGCGATCGAAACCGCGCTCGCCCTGCCGGACGATGCGCACTCCGCGTGGAACGCGATCGATCAAGCGATCGCTGCGGCGCAATCGGAGCAGGTCACGGTGACCATCGCCGATCGGATCTGGCCGAGGATCGGCATCGAGCCAGAACAGGACTGGGTCGACCTGCTCGCCACCGAACACGGCGCCGACGTGGTCCCGCTCGACTTTGCCGGCGCCACCGACGAGAGCCGGGAGATCATCAACACCTGGGTCGAGGAGCGCACCGACGGCTTGATCGTCGACCTGCTCCCACCGAACTTCCTCGACGACAACACGGTGTTGGTGCTCACGGACGCCATCTACTTCGCCGCCGACTGGGCCACGCCGTTTGGCAAGTACGGCCCCCAGCCTGGAACGTTCACCACGCTGGAGGGCGACGAGCTCGACGTGTCGTTCATGCGCGAACTCGAGCTGAGCGACCGGCGCGGGGCCGGCGACGGGTTCGTCGGCGCGGAGATCCCCTATGTCGGCGACGACTACTCGATGCTCGTCCTCGTGCCCGACGAGGGTGAGTTCGAGTCGTTTGTCGATCGGCTCGATGCGCCATTGCTCAACGACATCGACGCAACGTTCACCACCGGGCCCTACGAGCTACTGCTTCCGAAGTGGGATGACGAATACCGCATCGACCTAGTGGCGTGGCTCAGGGAGATGGGCGCCTCGCCGGGTTCATACCCCGGGATCACTCCCGAGGCATTCCTCGATGCCGCGGTGCACGCCGCCGATATCGCGGTCGACGAGCGAGGCACCGTTGCGGCCGCTGCGACGGCGCTCGGCTTCGACGCTTCCGGCCCAGCGGATCCCGAACTCACAGTGGCTGCCGATCAGCCGTTCGTGTATCTCATTCGCCACCGCGAGTCCGGGCTGGTGCTGTTCGCCGGCACCGTGGTCGATCCCTCCTGACGCGCTCGGTCAGTGCTGACGCCACCCGAATGGTGCTGGCGACGTCGGCGGCGGGTGCTCGCCCGGTGCGTCATGTTCGACCTCGGGATCACCACCCGCGGCGAGCGTGCGGCGCAACACGGGGGTGGCGTGTTCGAGCATCGCGTCGAATGCGGTGGCCAACGCCTCGTTGGCAGCCACACCAGCGATTCGCGCCAGCTCGGCGCGCCGAGCGAGCTCCTTGATGAACGCCGGCGCCACACCGTTGAGTCGATCGACCACGTCGGAGTCGGCGGCCACAGCGGCCCCGGTGTACAGCTCGATCAGGCGCGACCGGGCGTCGGCGTCCGGCAGCGACAGCTCGATCGCTTGATCGATGCGTCCCGGCCGAGCGGCGAGCGCCGGTTCGAGCATCTCCACCCGATTCGTAGTGAGTACGAACAACACGTCGGCGTCCTCCGCGAGGCCGTCCATCTCATTAAGCAGTTGGAACAGCAGTGCATTGTGATCCCCGCCGGGAAGCTGGCGGTCCATGGCGATCAGATCGACGTCCTCGATGACGATCGTCGCCGGCTGCAACGAGCGGGCGATCGTGCCCGCCTGCCCCACCGCAGCGACTGCTCCACCGGTGAGCACGATCGTGGTCCGACCCGCCATCT
>JBCBSO010000602.1:0-2721 GCA_039819205.1 Actinomycetota bacterium | reverse complement strand
CATGGTACAAGATGATCGCCATGCTGCAGAATGGTCTGGACGTCAGCCGCGTGATCACGCATCGGTTCAACATCGAGGACGACTTCGACATGGACGTCACGCAATACGGAGACGCTGGAGACGACCTGACCGATGCCGCGAGCATCAACATCATGCAGAGTGACCCGTTCGAGTTCGTGTGGAGCGCGGGTTCATCGTCCCGCGACACCGAAGCCGGAGGCAGCTTCGAGCTGACGTTGTCGGGTTCCTCGATCACCGGGTCTGGCCTGTTCTTTGCCGGAGATGATCTGGAGACCGAACCGGTGTCGGGAACGGTCACGATCAACTGCATCGAGCTGTGACGGCGCCACGCCGCTGAGCTCCAGCGCTGATCGAGGGGCCGGCTACATAGGCGTGAGACGATGAGCAGATGCGTCGTGCGTCCCGTCAGCAGGTGGTTGACCTCTACGAATCAGGGGTTGCCGCGATCGTCGAGTCGGCCGCGGCGTGGGACTCAACCGATTGGGCTCAACGCGCGTGCGGCGACTGGGATCGAGCTGACACCGTTCGCCACCTCTGTGCGGTCATCTCGTGGTACCACTCGTGGCTCGACCGCGCCCTGGCTGGCGACTCGTCGCCGCCGTTTCATCCAGACGAGTTCGAGCGACGCAATCAAGCTGGGGTCGACGAACGGCACGACCTCAGTGGGTCAGCGGCGATCGTCGAGTTCCAGAACGACGCCCGCTCGTATCTGGATCGGGCACAGGAGCGTTGGGACGTGTCGTTCGGTTTCCCGCTCGGCACGGTGACGGTCGGAGAACACGTCGGCGTCGCGGCGGCCGAATGGCACCTGCACGCGTGGGATCTCACCTCGACCGATGCCCAACCGCACGCGCCGGCTGATCCACAGGCCCTATTCCGGGCGACGGGGCTGGCAATTGCGTCGGCGGAAGGAGGTGCTCGCGGACGCCTGACCGCGTTGGCGGTGCCGATTGCTGCCCGCGTTTCGCCGTGGCAACAGATGCTCAAGCGCTCAGGCCGACGCACGTCGCGCCGGCCCTGAGCGCAATTCTCGGGCGCCACGTATGCGCAACCGCCGCCGCAGCCTCCGGCGGGGCGCTCGAAACGACCACTCGATGCGCAGCCCGGAATTCGCCCGGTTGATCGCCGTCGCTTCGGCGAGCGTTGACCGCGTTAGGAGCGCAACAGGCGGGCGATCGCGTCGGTCGCCTCTGTGACCATCTCGTCGGCACCACCGGAATCGTCGGCGCGTGCAGCGTCGGCGACGCAGTGTCGTACGTGTTCGTCGAGAAGCCCGATTGCCACGCTGTGCAGCGCCTTGTTGACGGCACTGACTTGGGTGAGGACGTCGATGCAGTATGCGTCCTCGTCGACCATGCGCTGGATACCCCGGACTTGGCCTTCGATGCGCCGCAGCCGCTTCAGGTAGTCGTCTTTGTCGTAGGTGTAGCCGCGCATCGGTGTTCTCCTTCTCATGAGCAATGTACCACCCGGGGGTATGCGTACATCGGGTTGTCTTATACCCTACCGGGGTATAGTGTAGTAAGCGCGGAAACGGACCAAAGGGACGGCGCCATGCTCGATACACATAGGACTGATCACGCTGGCTCAGCCAGCGACCACGACCAGCACGTAGATCACGACGGGCACGATGACCATGACCATCATGCGGGGCACGATCCTGAGCAGTTCCGCCGGCGGTTCTGGCTGACGTTCGCGGCAACGATCCCACTGGTGGTCACCAGCCCAATGATCATGGAGTGGTTCGGCTACGAGCTGTCGTTCACCGGGATCGATCTCATCGGGCCGGTTGTGGGTTCGTTCGTGTTTTGGTGGGGTGGCTGGCCCTTCCTCACCGGCGGGGTGGCGGAGGTTCGGTCCCGTCAGCCGGGGATGATGCTGCTGATCTCGATGGCGATCACCGTGGCGTACCTGGCGTCGTTGGCGACGAGCCTGGAGTGGTTCGATCTCGACTTCTGGTGGGAGCTCGGGGCGCTGGTAACGATCATGTTGCTCGGACACTGGCAAGAGATGAAGGCGATCGGCCAGGCGCGGGGTGCGCTGGCGGCGTTGGCTGAGCTGTTGCCTGATGACGCTGAGATGGTTGCGGCGGACGGCACGGTGCGGCCCGTCGCGGTCGGCGATCTCGCGGTTGGCGATGTGGTGTTGGTGCGAGCGGGTGCCCGGGTGCCCGCTGACGGGGTGGTCGTCGACGGCGGAGCGGAGTTCGACGAGTCGATGATCACCGGCGAGTCAAAGCCGGTGGCACGCGGTGTCGACGACCGCGTGGTCGCTGGCACGGTGTCGACTGACTCGTCAGTGCGCGTGCGCATCGATGCGGTCGGGGACGACACCGCGCTCGCGGGGATCCAGCGCCTTGTTGCCGACGCGCAAGCGAGCAGCAGCCGCGCGCAAGTGCTCGCCGATCGCTTCGCTGCGTTGTTGTTCTACGTGGCAACCAGTGCTGCGGTGGTGACGTTCGTCGCCTGGTGGCTCTTTGGGTCCGTCGACGACGCTGTCGTCCGCACGGTCACCGTCTTGGTGATTGCCTGCCCCCACGCTCTCGGACTGGCGATCCCGCTCGTGGTGTCGCTGTCGACGGCAGTGTCGGCGAGGGCGGGCATTCTGATCAAGGACCGCCTGGCGCTCGAGCGGATGCGGTCGATCGACGTCGTGTTGTTCGATAAGACCGGCACGCTCACGCGCGGAGCCCACGTGGTC
>JBCBSO010000601.1:0-2745 GCA_039819205.1 Actinomycetota bacterium | reverse complement strand
CCCCGAGCCGCTCGCGTTCAGCTACCGCGTGCTGCAGGCGATGAAGCAGCGCCACCACGAGTTCGACCTCGTGCACGACAACCAGTGCCTCGGCTACGGGATCCGCAAGATCAACGAGAACATCCCAACGATCGTCACGCTGCACCACCCGATTACGCGCGATCGAGAACTCGAGATCAACCAGGCGAAGACCCGGCTCAAGCGGTTCTCGGTCGGCCGGTGGTACTCGTTCGTCAAGATGCAGGGCCGGGTGGCATCGTCGATGCCGCGCATCGTGGTGGTGTCGCAAAACTCGATCGACGACATCCACAACGACATGGGTGTGGCCTACGACCGGATGCGCCTGGTTCCGGTCGGCGTCGACCCCGAATTGTTCCGGCCGCTGCCCGACGTGACGCGCACACCCGGACGGCTGATCACCACTGCGTCGGCCGACGTGGCCATCAAGGGACTGCCGTTCCTCCTCGAGGCAATGGCCAAGCTGCGCACCGAGCGCGACCTCAGCCTGACGATCATCGGCAAGCCTCGCCCGGGCAACTCGATGGACCTGATCGAGTCACTGGGCCTGGCGCCGCACATCAACTTCGTGTCCGGGGTGAGCGACGAGCGCATCGTCGAGCTGTACGCCGAGTCCGAGCTCGCCGTGGTGCCCAGCCTGTACGAGGGGTTCAGCCTGCCGGCGATCGAGGCGATGTGCAGCGGCACGCCGTTGGTGGCCACCGACGGAGGTGCCCTCCCCGAGGTCACCGGCGCTGACGGTGACACCGTGCTGCAATGCATCGCAGGCGACGCCGACGCACTGGCCGCGGCGATCCGCAGGGGTCTCGACGATGCGGAGCTCCGGGCGCGAATTGGGGCCGCCGGACGTGCCCGTGTGATCGACCGTTGGACGTGGCGGCGTTGCGCCGAGCTCACCGTCGACCAGTACCGCGAGGTACTGGCGATGCCCGACAACGTGGCCAAGCTCGCACGCAACGGGCGACTGACAGGTCGCAGCTGACCGTGTTGACGATTCGCTTCGACCAGCTCGGTCTGCAGCCCGGCGACCGCGTGCTCGACGTCGGTGCTGGGTTCGGTCGCCACGTTTTCGAATGCGCACGACGGGGCGCCGACGTCGTCGCCCTCGACTACGCCGCAGACGAGGTCGTCGAGACGCGGGCCACCCTTGGCGGCATGGTCGACGCCGGCGAGATCGATCTCGATCGAGTGGCGGGCATCTTGCGCGGCGACGCCACGCGGTTGCCGTTCGCCGACGGATCGTTCGATGTGGTGATCACCTCGGAGGTACTCGAGCACATCCAGGACGACGTCGGGGCGATCGCCGAGATGGTGCGTGTCCTGAAGCCGGGCGGCACCTTCGCCGCCACCGTGCCGTCGTGGCTTCCCGAGGCGATCAATTGGAAGCTCTCCGACGAGTATCACGCCCCGAAGAGCCCCGGCGGACACGTTCGCATTTACGCGGCCACCGAGCTAGCGGCCAAGTTGCGCTCGGCGGGGCTCGAGGTCGATGGCCGGCACCGAGCGCATGCGCTGCACTCGCCGTACTGGTGGCTGAAGTGTGCCGTGGGCCCGACCAACGACGATCACCCGCTCGTCACGCGCTACCGCGAGTTCCTCGAGTGGGATATCGCCGCTCAGCCGACGATCACCCGTGTGGCCGACCGGGCGCTATCGCCGGTGATGGGCAAGAGCGTGGTGTTCTACGCGAGCAAGCCGGCGAGTGTGACGAGCGATCGCCAGTTGGAGGCCAGCCAATGAGTGCGATGCCCGAATTGGCCGGGGTGCTCAGCCCGGTCGAGCTGGAACGCACCGCGCACCACCTCGTGGCGCTGCAGCTCCCGACCGGCATGATCCCGTGGTTCCCCGGCGGACACTGCGACCCGTGGAATCACGTTGAGACCGCGATGGCGCTCGACGTGGCCGGCTTTCACAGCGAGGCCCGCCACGCGTACCGCTGGCTGGTCGACACCCAACGTCCAGACGGGTCGTGGCATGCGTACTACCACTACGACGGCTCGGTCGAAGATGCCAAGCTCGACACCAACGTGTGCGCCTACATCGCCACGGGTGTGCATCATCATTTGCTGATCACCGGCGACACCGGCTTCGCAACCGAGATGTGGCCGGCGGTCGAACGGGCGCTCGAGTTCGTGTTATCGCTGCGTCGCGCCGATGGCGTGCCGCTGTGGGCGATCGAGACCGACGAGCGACCGTGGACGTACGCACTACTCACCGGCACGTCAAGCATCCAGCACGCGTTGCGCTGTGGAGCGCTGCTCGGCGCCGCGTTGGGGCATCCGCGACCGCACTGGATCGACGACGCCGATCGCATGGCCGACGTGATCAACCAATGCCCCGACGCGTTCGAGCCGAAGACGCGCTGGGCGATGGACTGGTACTACCCCGTACTCACCGGGGCGATGACCGGAGATGCCGCCGCGAACCGACTCGCCGACGGCTGGAATACCTTCGCCATGGACGGTCTGGGTATTCGCTGCGTCAGCGACGAGCCATGGGTGACAGCGTCGGAGACGGCCGAGTGTGCGCTGGCCTACGCCGCCATCGGCGACAAGGCAACCGCCACCAAGTTGCTCGAGTGGACTACGACCCACCGCAGCGCCGATGGGTCGTACCTCACCGGGATCGTGTATCCGGCGGGCGAGGTGTTCCCGCCCGCCGAGCGCACGAGCTACACCGCAGCGGCGGTGGTGCTGGCGGTCGACTCGATCACCCAGGCGACCGACG
>JBCBSO010000600.1:0-2745 GCA_039819205.1 Actinomycetota bacterium | reverse complement strand
CGGCAGGGTCGACTTGCCGAGCCGATGTTGCTCGACGCCGGCGACGACCACTATCGGCCGGTCACATGGAGTGACGCGTTCGAGTTGATCGCTGCCGAGCTGCGCCGGCTCGCCGATCCGAACGACGCGATCTTCTACACGTCGGGTCGTACGTCGAATGAGGCGGCGTTCCTCTATCAGCTGTTCGTTCGCCACTTCGGCACGAACAACCTGCCCGACTGTTCGAACATGTGCCACGAGTCGTCGGGCGCGGCGCTCGGCGCGGCGATTGGGATCGGCAAGGGAACCGTCTCGCTCGACGACATTCACAGCGCTGACACGGTCATCTGCGTCGGTCAGAACCCGGGCACCAACCACCCGCGCATGCTCGCTGCACTCGAAACCGCCGTGCAGCGTGGGGCGGCAATCGTGGCGATCAACCCGCTCAAGGAAGCGGGACTGTTGGGCTTTGCGCATCCCCAGAAGGTGCGCGGCTTGCTGGGCCGGACAACCGATCTCGCCCGGCAGTATCTGCAGCCCCGCGTCAACGGAGACATGGCGCTGTTTCGCGGGCTGGCCAAGACGATCATCGAGCGTGGCGCCGTGGACGAGCACTTCGTCGCCGAGCACACGAGGGGCATCGAGGACTATCGCCGGCTCGTCGCCGCCACCGACTGGGACGTGGTCGAGGCGATGTCGGGGGTCCGCCGGGGGGAGATCGAACAACTCGCCGACACGGTGATGCGGAGAGAGCGTCGGCTCGTCACGTGCTGGGCGATGGGTCTCACCCAGCATCGCAACGCTGTCGACACCATTCGCGAGGTTGTCAACGTCCACCTCTTGCTCGGCGCGATCGGGCGACCCGGGGCAGGGTTGTGTCCGGTGCGCGGTCACTCCAATGTCCAGGGCGACCGGACGATGGGCATCTTCGAACGGATGCCGGCCGAGTTCCACGATCGCCTCGACGACGTGTTCGATTTCGAATCGCCCCGCGCGCCCGGCTACGACACCGCCGACGCAATCGTCGCGATGCACGACGAACCCGGCAAGGTGTTCATCGCGCTCGGTGGGAACTTCGCCCAAGCATCGCCGGACACCGACTTCACCGCGCAGGCACTGCGCAACTGCGCGCTCACGGTGCACGTGTCGACCAAGTTGAACCGGTCGCACCTTGTCCACGGGCAGCGGGCGCTGATCTTGCCGTGCCTGGGCCGCAGCGAGATCGATGAACGTCGAGCTGGGCCACAGTTCGTGACGACCGAAAACTCGATGGGCATCGTTGAGCGGTCGCAGGGCAAGCTGGCACCACCCTCGCCGCACCTCCGCTCCGAGGTGTCGATCGTCGCGGGGATCGCCACCGCCACGGTGGGGGACACCCCGACCGTTCGGTGGCAGCACCTGTCCGAGGACTACTCGGGGATCCGCGATCTCGTCGAACGGGTCGTGCCCGGCTTCGACGACTACGACAAACGCGCCTCGGCCAACGGTGGGTTCTCCCTGCCGAACGGGGCCAAGGAGCGGATCTGGAAGACGCCGACGGGCTACGCCAATTTTGGGGTTGCGCCGTTATCGGTGTTCGAGCCCACCGATCCTGACCGACTGGTGCTACAGACCAGTCGCAGCCACGACCAGTTCAACACCACGATCTACGGACTCGACGACCGCTACCGGGGTGTGCGCGGCCATCGCCGCGTGATCTACCTCAACGCCGCCGACATGGCCGCTCGTGGAATCCAGGCCATGAACCCGGTCGACATCACGTCGTACTGGACCGGCGACGATGGCCGCGTCGAGGAGCGAACGGCGGTGCGTTTCATCGCCGTCCCGTACGACATGCCGGCGGGTACGGCAATGGCCTACTTCCCCGAAGCGAACTCGCTCGTGCCGATCGGCTCAACCGCCGAGGTATCGGGCACGCCGACCAGCAAGTCTGTCGAGATCGACGTGGCCGTCTCAACCACCTGACGGAGTGCGTGCAACGAGGCGCTCGACGATCAACCGCACCGCCTCGTCCTGGTCGAGATCGGTGTCGAGCGGCACGGTGAGCTGGTCGAGCAGTAATCCATCGATCGCAAAGTGCAATAGCGCAATCTCGGTGGCACCTCCGGGAAGGCCGCGGCTCTCGTTGAACGCGACGTCGTCGCGGTACGCCGCCCGCAGCGTCACGCCAAGCGCCGTGGCCAACGCAGGTCGCCGGCTGGCCTCGAGACGCAGCTCGAACAGGGCCATCGTGAGTTCGGGCGCGTCGGTCGTGCGCTCGACGATGTACCTGATGTAGTCGACCATCAGGTCGGTCCCCACCGGTCGATCTTGCAGTTCGGCAAGTCGTTCGGGAGTGGGCGCAATCCGCACCAGCACGCGTTCGGCCAGCGCGGCAAGCAGTGCATCACGCGTCGAGAAGTAGTTCGAGCAGGTGCCAGTGGGCACGCCGGCTTCCGCGTCGACCGCCCGATGGGTCAGGCCGCGTGCGCCAGAGGCAGCCAGGACTCGTAGTCCGGCGTCGGCGAGCAGCTCCCTGCGGGCGGCGTTTTCGGGCACGGACATCAGTGTAGGAGAAGTCACTACATCTGTTGTGGTTGTCAGCTCGCTCGGGTACTGTGTACGACAGTTGTAGTGGTTTAGACCGCGAAGGAGTTCCCATGCGTGCACTGACCTATCTGATCGCCGTGTCGCAGGACGGCTACATCGCCGGACCCGGCGGTGAGACCGATCGCTTCGAGCAGGGCCCGGCGCTGATCGAGTATCTCGCCGAGCACTATCCGGAGA
>JBCBSO010000599.1:0-2750 GCA_039819205.1 Actinomycetota bacterium | reverse complement strand
GTGGGCGAGCAGGTTGCTCGGCCACCACCTGACCACCCTCGAGCGCAACGACCTGATCGAACGGATCCGTTCGGCCGGTGACGGCCGCCGCCGGTACATCCGGTTGCGGGCCGCCCGCTTCGATGACCTGCTCCCACCGTCGCCGCAACTCGACGGCACCGTGCTGTTCGTGTGCACCCACAACTCGGCGCGGTCGCAACTGGCGGCGGCGATCTGGCGCGAGTACACGGGGCGTCACGCCGACTCGGCCGGCACGGAACCCGCCGACCGTGTTCACCCCGGCGCGGAGGAGGCCGCCCGTCGCCACGGGATCGACCTAGGGGAGGCGCTGCCGCGCACGATCGCCACGGACGAGCCGGCCGACGTGGTCGTCACCGTGTGCGATCGCGCCCACGAGCAGCTCACCGACCGCCCCATCGCCGACGGTCAGCCGACCCGTCATTGGTCGATCGGCGACCCGGCAGCCGCAGCGACCGACGCCGCCTTCGACGACGCCGTGCGCGTGATCTTCGACCGGATCCGCGAGTCCACCGAACCAAAACCAAAGGAACACGCACGATGAACGATCAACCACTCGACAACAACCGGAGCGGCGAACCCGACGACCTCGCGCTCACTCTCACTACCGAACAGCAACTGCTGATCAACCAGGCCGCGACGCATCTCGAAACCGACTTCAAAGGTGTGTTCAACCGCGAGACGATCAAGCGGTACATGATCGACTCCCAGCGCATGCTGCAACCAGATGCACAGTTTGCGGTCTGGCTACCCGTGCTGGTCGAACGCTTCACCCGCGACCGCCTGCGTGCCCTCGAGCGACTCGAGGTGGGCGACACCGACCGGCCCGCGGTGCTGTTCTTGTGCGTGCACAATGCCGGTCGCAGCCAGATGGCCGCCGGTTGGATGCGACATCTTGCCGGGGACCGCGTCGACGTCTTCTCCGGCGGATCGCAGCCTGCCGTGCACACCAACCACCACGCCATCGAAGCGATGGCGGAAGCCGGCATCGATATCGCCAGCGAGTACCCCAAGCCTTGGACCGACGAGATCGCCCGGGCCGCCGACGTGATCGTGTCGATGGGCTGCGGCGACGCCTGCCCCGTGTACCCGGGGAAACGCTACGAAGACTGGGAGATCGACGATCCAGCCGGCCAATCGCTGGACGTGGTACGCGAACTGCGCGACGACATCCGGACGCGCGTCGAGATGCTGATGGCCTCCCTCGAGCTCACCGCGGCCTGACCGCTACCCAGCCTGCTACATCGAGCTAGGACCCCCTCGAACCGTGACGCACATCGCCATCGTCGGCGGCAGCGATGCCGGCGTGATGGCCGGAATGTGGGCGCACCGCGCCTCGCCGGACATCACGACCACGCTCGTGGTCGCCGATCACTATCCGAACTTCAGCATCTGCGGTATTCCGTTCTACGTGTCGGGTGAAACCCCGCACTACGAGATGCTCGCCCATCGCACCGCCGACGACCTCCGCAACCTCGGTCTCGATCTACTCCTCGGCCACACCGCAACAGCGATCGACGTAGAGGAGCACGTGCTCACCATCGCCAACGGCGACGGCACCACGCACCAACTCGATTACGACCAACTGATCATCGGTACCGGCGCACGACCGCGCCGCCCGAACGTGCCCGGCTTCGATCTCCCCGGAGTGCACGTACTGCACACGATCGACGAAGCGCGCACGCTGCGCACGCTGATCGACGACGGCGCACACAAGGTGGCCATCGTCGGCGCCGGCTACATCGGAACCGAACTTGCCGATGCCGCCGCCCATCGAGGTCTCGACGTCAGCCTGATCGAGATGGCTCCTGCGGTAATGCCCACCTTCGACCCGGCGCTCGGTGCCCTGATCGGTGCCGAGCTCGCCGCACATGGCGTCGACGTGCACACCGACACGATGGTCGAACAAATCGAACAGTCGGGGGACCGCTTGCGCGTCACCGCCGGCGACGTCGAGATCACCGCCGATGCCGTCGTCCTCGCCCTCGGGGTGATGCCCAACGTCGAGCTGGCCACTGCGGTGGGCGCCGCAACCGGTGCGGGCGGCGCACTTGCGGTCGACACCACCATGGCCACGGGACTCATCGACGTGTGGGCCGCCGGCGATTGTGTCCACACCCACCACGTGCTCTACGACGAGCCGACCTACCTGCCCCTCGGCACGACCGCCCACAAGCAAGGACGAGTCGCCGGGATCAACGCAGCTGGCGGGACGGCGACCTATCGCGGGTCACTCGGCACACAGGCGGTGAAGATCATCGGCAAGGTGGCCGCACGCACGGGGCTACGGCTCGACGAAGCGACCGCTGCGGGATTCGACGCATTCGAGGTGGGCGGGACCTTCGACGACCACAAGGCCTACTACCCAGGCGCGACCGACCTCGTCGTGTCGCTGTGCGCCGACCGCACATCGGGCCGGCTGCTCGGCGCCCAGCTCGTCGGTGCGTACGGCGCCGAGGTGTCCAAACGCGTCGATATCGCCGCCGCCGCGATCCATGCCGGTTCGTCGGTCACCGACCTCCTCGACCTCGATCTCAGCTACACCCCACCGCTGTCGAGCCCGTGGGATCCGGTGCAAACCGCGGCGATGGCCGCGTGGCAGCCGTAAACCGGCGCGCGCCTTACTCGAGGCGTTCGGCAAGCTCGAGCCACTCGGCTTCGGCGGCGTCGAGTTCGGTCTGCGCGCCGGTTTACGGCTGCCACGCGGCCATCGCCGCGGTTTGCACCGGATC
>JBCBSO010000598.1:0-2751 GCA_039819205.1 Actinomycetota bacterium | reverse complement strand
TCCCGGCGCGCCGATCTGAGATCTCCGCCTCGACCGGCCCAGAGCGATCGAATCGTCCGCCGATCTATGGACGAGTGGCCACGAACCCGAACGCATCGGGACGACTGCCGCGTGCGAAGCTCAGCGGATGGGGAACTCATCAACCGCGCACCACCGCATCTACATCGGCATCATCGTCGCCCTCGTCACCGCGTTGATCGCAACACTCATCGGTATCGCACCGTGGCAGGCCACGGCAGCGCCAGGTGACGACGACACCACGTTCGTGCCAACCCCGGGATGCCGGGCCTTCGACTACCGGCCCGCTCCTGATCAGGTCGGACCACGTTCGACGCCGCTCGGGGAAGGCGAGACCTACACCCAGCAGATCACCGGCGACGTCGGCAACTGCACCGGACCTTTGGCCATCCCGGCGGATGCCAAAGCCGTCGCGATGAACGTGACGGCCGTCGGCGCGACCGCACAGACCAATCTGCGACTCTTCCCCGCCGATCTCACCGAGGTCCCCCTCCTGTCGAACCTCAACGTGTCGGCCGGGCAGGCGCCGGTACCCAACAAGGTCGACGTACGCCTCTCCCCCGGCGGAGCGATCAAGATCTTCAACTTCAAGGGCAGCACCAGCGTGATCGGCGACATCGTCGGCTACTACACCAGCGACTCGCTCACCGAAATCGACGATCGACTCACAGCGCTCGAAGCACCGACGAGCGAGGTGCTCAGCATTCCGTCGGCCGCGTTCGTGCCCATTGACAGCACGACCGCCTACGTCCGAACCGCCGCCGCCCTCCGACCAACGGTGGCCGCGTCGGGCTTCGTCGCCCCGGTGACATTGCCCGATGGCGCGACCATCACGAAGGTCACCATGGTGTTCAACGACGCCAGTGCCGGCACCATCGGCGTCACAATGATTCGGGCAGATCTCACCGACAGTGCCACCTACAACATGGCCAGTGTGACAAGCCTCGATGCGATGCCCGGCATTCGCTCGCTCTCGACGACCGACATCGACGATCCCGCCGTCGACAATGCGAACTACTCGTACTACATCGGCTCGGGCATGAACGCGGACCCAGTGATCAGACTCATCGCGGCACAGATCGAATACACCACGGCGTAGCTGCGCCGCGCTGCCAACGCTCGCCCGGGCCAGCTATCGACCGCGGCGTCGACAGAAACTCAGCCACGCGCGTAAGGGAACAGCGAGGCGGCCGTCAGGAGGGGTGTACCCGCCAGAAAGGACACCCCGATGAGCTCCAGCACCCACGCCGCCCCCAATCAGTACGACCTCTACGCCGAGCCCCAATGGGCCGACGATCTTCGGCGCGTCCCCGCCGAGCAACAGCGTCGGCGCACGCTCACCACCGCTGCGGCGACCGGTTTCGTTGCGTTGATGGGCATCGGTGCTGTTGCGGCCGTCGCCTTCGGTACCGGCGATTCGGGGATCGGGTCCGGCGGCACTCCCCCGGCACCGGCCGCTGTCGACGCCGAGTTGGTCGAGCAGTCCGAGGTCGACGAACCCGTCGCCGCTCCGATGCCGACGACCACCGAGGCGGCTTCCGTCGCAGCTCCTGTTGCAGAGCCGGCCGGCCCGCCCGAGGAAGCGACGCCGAGCGAAACGGTCGCCGACGCCACGGCAAACGCGCCGATCGAGCCATCCGTCCTCCCGGCTGGCTGGACCTACACCCTGCCCGTTGGTGTCGATGGCGGCGTGGAGTACGCCGGCGGCTTCGAACAACTCACCGACGGGCCGGGCGAACTGGCCGTTGACGACAACGGCGGCGTGTATGTCAGCGACCCCGTGGCCGGCCGCATCGCCGTGATCCGCAACAACGCGGTCAGCTACATCAACGTCGAGCAGTTCGGCCTGAACTGGATCGCCGACATGGTCGCGGCCGACGATCACCTGATCGTGCTCGGCGGCTTCCCGACATCGACCGAGCCGCGCTCGATCGTGCGGATCGGCTTCGACGGCACCCTGCTCGAATCGATGCAGCTGCTCGACGAGGATCCCGACGCCGACACGGTGTCCGGCCTGATCGACGCCGGCGACGATCGGGTGATCGTCGAGTTCCAGTACGGGTACGCCGGCTACCAGGAGTGGGACGCCGCCAGCGGAGCGTTCGTTCCGGTCGGCCTCTCCGTGAAGGACATGCCCGTGTCGCTCACCGGACCCGACGTGGTCGTCGGCCCGCACGACCTGAGCTGGCCCGACTTCGCGATGAGCTTCGTTGGGGCCAGCGACGACGATCGCTGGATCGTGTCGTCGTACGGGCCGCGCTGCTCCGAAGATGGCACCGACTACTCGGCGCAGGTCTCGTGGCACGGCGACGACTTCAGCAACGACGCCGAGGCATACCTCAACCTCGACCAGGTGGTGGAAGCCGCCTACCAGGAAGTTGCCTCGACGAGCGACGGCCGTGTGTTCGCCCTCGACACGTACGAGGATCGAGTCGAGGTGCGCGAGCTCGTGCCCCAACCCATGGGCTGCTGACCCAGCCTCCTTTGGTCGTTTGTTGGCAGGTTTGCGGAGGACAGGTCCCCGCAAACCTGCCAACAACGCCTTCAAACGCCTTGAGTTCCGCCACCTGCGGCGGCTCGCCCATGTGTGGGTGTGATCCGCACCCTCTGTCGTCATCTCGTGGCGTCGTGGCCGTTGGCCGCGGCGGCGATGCTCCTGCTCGTTGCGCTGTCGGCCTCGTCGGGCGCCCTACCTCCCCCCGCCGACCGGTTCGACCACGGCGCAGCCGGCAC
>JBCBSO010000597.1:0-2754 GCA_039819205.1 Actinomycetota bacterium | reverse complement strand
CGACCTTCGCCCTCGACCAGCTGGTGCGCGACGGCGATCTCACAGTGAAGCAACGCAACGAGTTGTTGGTGGAGATGACCGACGAGGTCGCCGACCTGGTGCTCGAACACAACCGGGCCCAAACGCTGGCCCTGATGATCGCCCGCCGGCAAGCGCTGCCGATGATCAACGTGCACGCCCGCTACCTCGACGCCTTGGAGGCCGACGGCCGCCTCGACCGGGCGCTCGAAGCGTTGCCCAACGATCGCCAGATCAACGAGCGACAGTCGGCCGGGAGTGGGCTGCGCGCCCCCGAGTTCGCAGTGATGATCGCCTACAGCAAGAACGCCGACGTCGAAGAGGTGTTGGCCAGCGATGTCCCCGACGACCCGGTGCTCGACGACGACCTCCTCCACTCGTTCCCGACGCCGTTGCGTACGCGCTTTCCCGACATCATCCGTGGGCACCGCCTGCGTCGGGAGATCGTGGCCACTCGACTGGTCAACAACATGGTCAACCTCGCTGGAATCTCGTTCGACCATCGGATGATCGAGGACACGGGTGCGTCGATCGCCGACGTGACCAGAGCGTTCGTCGCCTCGCGCAACATCTTCGGGTTCCGTGAGATGTGGCGCGAGATCGACAGCCTGAGCGGGATCGAGCTCGACACGCAGCTCGAACTGTTTCTCGATGCCCGGCGACTGGCCGAGCGGGGCACGATGTGGTTGCTCCGTCATCGCCGACCGCCGCTCGACATCGGGGCGACGATCGACACCTTCGCGGCCAGCATCGCCGAGCTCGACAGCGCGCTCGATCACGTCGTCAGCGGGCACGTCGCCAACGCCATTGCCGATGCGCGCGACGGCCGTACTGCAGCGGGCGTGTCGGCTGACCTCGCCGCTCGATCGGCACGGTGGCCGTGGATGCACACCGGCTTCGACATCGTCGAGCTCGCCGAGTCCGAGCAGACCCCGCTCGCCGACACCGCCACCACCTATTGGGCGGTGTTCGAGTCGTTCGACCTCGAGTGGTTGTGGGACGGCATCGGTGGGCTCCCGCGTTCGACACGTTGGCAGGCGCAGGCCCGAGGGGCGTTGCGCGACGACCTCATGAGCGTGCTGGCAGAGCTGGCCCGGCTGGTCATGCGCAGTGATCACGACTCGGTGGCGCGGTGGATCGGATCGAACGAGCGCGCCGTCGGGCGGGTGATCTCCATGCACACCGAGATTCGCCGGGCCGAGACCGCCGATCTCACCACGTTGTCGGTGGCGGTGCGACAGCTGCGCAACCTGACCCTGGGTGCTGCGTTGTAACTGCCCGGTCACGGCGCGGCGGCACCGGTAGCGTCGAGGGCAATGGCTGAGACGATCCGCGTCCGCTTCGCCCCGTCGCCGACCGGCATGTTCCACGTCGGTGGCGCCCGCTCGGCGCTGCACAACTGGGCGGTCGCCCGTCAGGCCGGGGGCACGTTCGTGTTGCGTATCGAGGACACCGACGAGGCACGCAATCGGCCGGAGTGGATCGAGGACATCATCGACGCACTCGCATGGATCGGGATCTCTGCCGACGATCCGCACTTCGAAGGGCCGGTGATGCAGAGCGCCGCAGCGGCGGCCCACCGCACGGCTGCCGATCGGCTGTATCAGCAGGGCAACGCGTACTACTGCGATCTCACGCCCGATGAGGTGCAGGCGCGGGCGGAGGCGTCCGGAACCGCCGGCTACGACGGGTACTCCCGCGATCGCGGGCTCGGGCCGGGTGCGGAGCGCGTGCTGCGATTCCGTGTTCCCGATGGCATGACGGTGGTCGAGGATCTGGTTCGCGGTCGTGTCGAGTTCGACAACTCGACCCTCGAGGACTTTGTTCTCGTGCGCAGCGATGGCTCGCCGGTGTTCGTGCTGGCCAACGCGGTCGACGACATCGAGATGGGGATCACGCACGTGATCCGCGGCGAAGAACACCTGCCGAACACGCCGAAACAGCAGCTGATCTGGTCGGCGCTTGGCCATCAACCGCCCGTGTGGGCACATGTCCCCGTCCTGGTCAACGAGCAACGCAAGAAGCTGTCGAAGCGGCGCGACAAGGTGTCGCTCGACCAGTACCGCCAAGAGGGTTACCTCGCCGATGCAATGGTCAACTATCTGATGACGCTCGGTTGGACGCCGCCGGGCGCCGAGGAGGCCGGCACCGAGATCGTGTCGTGGCCCGAGATCGAGGCATCGTTCCGGCTCGAAGACGTCAACCGCTCGCCCGCGTTCTTCGACGTCAAGAAGCTCGACGCGTTCAATGGCGAGTACATCCGGGCAATGTCGCCCGACGACTTCGTCGAGCGGGCTGCTGAAGAGATCCCCGACGAGTGGGACCGGGATCGGTTTGCGCAGATCGCTCCCGTGCTGCAGGAACGGACCGTGCGCTTCGACGATGAGATCCCGGGCAAGGTCGACTTCCTGTTTCTCCCTGAGGGCACCGATGTCAAGATCGACGACGCTGCCTGGGTCAAGGCAACCAAGGCCGAGTGGGCCCGGCCGTTGTTCGACGATGTGATCGCCGCCTATGAGGCACTGCCCCCGGCACGCTGGCACACCGACGTGCTCAAGGCCGAGTGTGAGCGAGTGATGGCCACCTACGGCATCAAGCTCGGCAAGGCGCAAGCGCCGGTGCGCGTCGCCACCACGGGACGATCCGTTGGCCCACCGTTGTTCGAGCGCTCGCTGCCGACGTCGCTCATCAGTCCGAACCAAACCTCGGCAACGCGGTTCGCAACCGGCGCAGTGT
>JBCBSO010000596.1:0-2758 GCA_039819205.1 Actinomycetota bacterium | reverse complement strand
CACGTTGGGCGACCAGTTCTGGATGGTCGTGTAGGTCACCCGGGCGTGCGGCTTGACCACGATTTCCACCACAGCGGAGTGCAGCGAGTCGCTGGTGTACACCGGCGCCGAGCAGCCTTCGATGTAGTGGACCTTGGCACCCTCGTCGGCGATGATCAGCGTGCGCTCGAACTGGCCGGCATTCTCGGAATTGATGCGGAAGTACGCCTGCAGGGGCATCTCGCACTCGACGCCGGGCGGGACGTAGATGAACGAGCCACCGGACCACACGGCGGTGTTGAGTGCGGCGAACTTGTTGTCGCCAGGTGGGATGACGGTGCCGAAGTACTTCTTGACCAGCTCGGGGTACTCGCGTAGGGCCGTGTCCATGTCGCAGAACAGGATTCCCTGGGCCTCGAGGTCTTCGCGGTTCTTGTGGTACACGACCTCGGACTCGTACTGCGCAGTGACGCCGGCGAGGTACTGCCGCTCGGCTTCGGGAATGCCGAGCTTCTCGTAGGTCTTCATCATCTCTTCGGGCAACTCGTCCCACTCGTCGACCTGCTCGCCGGCCGGGCGCAGGTAGTAGTAGATGTCTTGGAAATCGATGTCGGGCATGTTCACCGCGAACCACTCGGCCATCGGCTTCTTGTCGAACAGCCGCAGCGAGCGTTGGCGCAACTGCGTCATCCACCGTGGCTCGCCTTTCCACCATGAGATCTGGTCGACGACACCCTTGTTGATGCCCTTTTCGGGCTGAAACGCGTACTCGACGCCCTCGTCGCTCCACCCGAGGTCGTACTTGCTGAGATCGAGGTCGAACGTGGTCATCGAGTCATCTCCAATACCGGTGTCGCAGCCGGCGGGACCGGCAGTGTCGGACCGTGCGGGGGGATTTGCACTACCGCCATAGTAACAATTCAGCACCGAGAACGGAACGCCTGCGCAGGCGAAACGGGGGCGATGTCAGGCAGCGGCGCCGTCGGCCCGTGCCGGGTCGACATCGGCGGGGTCAGCCACCACGGCAGGTGCGTCGGCTTCGATGAAGATGCACTCGCCCGGGCACGCCTCGGCAGCGTGGATAACGTCGGCGATCCGTCGATCCGGGACCGCGGCCAAACTGCCGGATCCACCTGGGTCGTTCAGCGCCATACCACCCTCGGCGACATAGGCGATGCCGTCTTCGAGCTGGACGAACACGTCGGGACAGTGATCGATACAGATGCCGTCGCCGGTGCACAGATCCTGGTCGATCCAGACGCGCATGGTGGACGAGCACGGTACCGCCCGATGTCTACATTGGCTCGATCGTGACCGATGTTCCGCGCCCGCCCCGCCGCCCTCATGTGTGGCCACGTCCAACCGGCGACGTCGACGACCCGTACGCCTGGATGCGCGACCTCGACGATCCGGAGCTCGATCGATACCTGCGCGCCGAGAACGAATACGCAGCCGAGTGGTTCACTGAGCACGCGGATCTCGTCGATCAACTGTTCACCGAGATCCGCTCGCGGATCCAAGAGACCGACCTCTCGGTTCCGGTGCACTCCGGACCCTGGTGGTACACCACGGCGACCGACGAGGGCGCGAGTTATCCGCGCCACCTTCGCGGCCCATCGTCGGAGCGGGCCACCGACCAACTGCTGCTCGACGAGAACGTCGAAGCCGACGGGCACGAGCACTTCGACGTCGGCGCCTTCGACGTGTCGTTCGACCACCGCCTGCTGGCGTGGTCGTTCGATACGACCGGCGACGAGCGCTACACGCTGCGGATTCGTGATCTCGACGCTGGTCTCGACCGCGACGACCGTATCGACGGCGTGGCCAATGCGGGGACGGCATGGTCGGCCGACGGTCGGTTTGTGTTCTACGTCACCGCCGACGACCAGCAGCGGCCGTGCACGGTGTGGCGGCACGAACTCGGCACGCCGACCTCGGCCGACCAAGTGGTGTTCGATGAGCCCGACGAGTCCTTCTACGTCGGCGTCGGAGCCACACGCTCAGAACGGTGGATCATCGTCTCGGCGGCAAGCCTCGACGCCACCGAGATGCACATCCTCGATGCGGCGACACCAACCGAGCGACCATCGCTGATCCAGGCCCGCGAACCGGGAGTGGAGTACACCGTCGATGACTGGGGCGATCGGTGGGTGATGCTGACCAATCGGGGCGCCACCGACTTTCGTGTGCTGCAGTCGACGGACGGCGCGACCGGCTGGAGCGAACTCGTGGCCCACCACGCGGGCGAACGCATCATCGCGGTCGACGCCTTCGCCGACTTCCTCGTGCTACTGCGCTGGTCGGATGGGCTCCCCCACTTGGCAGTGCGGTTCCGCAACGGAACCGAGCGCGAGATCCGCGGTTTGGATGAGCCGAGCGACATCGACCTCGCGGCCAATCCGGAGTGGAACACCAGTCGCATCCGTTTCACGATGCAGTCAATGACCGCGCCTGCGGCACTGTACGAAGAGAACATCGACGGCGCTGACCGTCAGCTTCTCAAGCAGGTGGCCACGCCGAACGTCGACCTCGCGGCCTACGAGTCGGTGCGCCGATGGGCGACCGCCGATGACGGCGCACGGATCCCGATCGACGTCGTCGGGCGACGTGACACCACACAGCCGGGACCAACGCTCGTCACGGCGTACGGCGCGTACGAGGTGTCGCTGCCACCACGATTCTCCGTTGCCCGGCTGTCGCTGCTCGACCGGGGGGTGCGCGTTGCGGTCGCCCACCCGCGCGGCGGTGGTGAGCTGGGACGTGCGTGGTACGAAGGCGG
>JBCBSO010000595.1:0-2758 GCA_039819205.1 Actinomycetota bacterium | reverse complement strand
AGCTCGACCGTGTTCCCCGACGGGTCGCGCAGAAACGCCTGGCGTCCGGAGCCGACGGGGCTCGGATCGCTGACCTGCGCGCCGTGCTGGCGCGCTCGCACGACTGCGTCATCGAGGTCGCCGACTTCGATCGCAAAGTGCTGGCCGACGTTGTCGGGCACCGCCAGCTCCAACAGATGCACCTGGTGCTCGCCGACGTCGAGCCAGGCACCAGCGAAGGCGAAATCGGGGCGATCGGTGCGCACGGTCATCCCGAGCACGCCGGTGTAGAACTCGACCGCCTCGGCGGTGTCGTGGACGTTGATCGACACATGGTGAATGCCCCGCGGTTGCATGCTCAAACGGTACCGCTCGGCGTGGACCCCGCTGTCGACCGGCGCAGTGTGGCGATGAGGTCGTCGACGACAGGTTGCCGCACGGTGCCGTCGCGTACAGCGGCGACCAACTCGCGGCGCAACAACGAACGGACTTCAACGAGGTTCACGGCACCCTGGTCGGCCTGGGCGCGGGGGAGTGCGGTCCATCCGGTGCCAAGCCGGACCATCTCACGCAATACGTCGGGCTGGTGGCTCTCGGCCACGACATCGATCGGTGCGCCCAATCGGCGTAGTTCGTTGGTGATCGCGTCGCGGGTGTGCGAACCCTCGGGGAAGAGGACCCACGGTCCCCACCGCTCCGGGGCGCCAGGCCGCGTGCCGGGCGGCGCGTAGATGGCGACGTCGTCGATCAACAGTGGCTCGGTGAGAATCCCCGGGATCGGGGACGGGGGTGCAACACAGATCACCACATCGAGCTGACCGGCGACCAGCAGCTCGAGCAGCGGAGCGGACGGTTCCACACGGAGCCGCAGCTCGACGTCGGTGCGTTCGGCGCGAAACCGCCGCAGCTGATCGCCGTAGTGCACGATCGCTGCGGCGTCGATCATCCCGAGCCGAAGCCGTCCGGCCGCTCCGGTGCGCAGTCGCTCGGCCCAGCTGGCGAGATCACCGGTCAGCGCAAGTACCTGGCGGGCATGGGTCAGCACGGGTGCCGCGTCGTCCCGCAGCCGCCGTCGTCGCCCGTCGCGCTCGAAAAGGTCCACGTCGAGCCGCCGCTCCAGCTCAGCGATGCCCTGTGACAATGCCGACCCGCTGACGCCGACACGATCGGCGGCCTCGGCCCACGTGCTGGTGTCGGCGATCGCCACGAGGTACTCGAACTGGCGAATCGTCAGATCAGGGAGGGTGCCCACGGCGTGCAGATTAGTTCAGATATTCTTCACTAAGAGACGCGCTCAGACGGCGTTCCTTATCATTGCCGCCTATGACCGCTCGACAGATCGCTCCCGCCGCCGGCAAGCTCGGCGTGCTCACGCCCGGCATGGGTGCTGTGGCCTCGACATTCATCGCCGGCGTGATCGCCGCCCGCCAAGGCCTGACCGCGCCGATCGGCTCGATCAGCCAGATGGCTCACATCCGTCTCGGCACCAAAGACGAGAACCGCAACCCGCTCATCCGCGAGTTCGTCCCCCTTGCGGAACTTGACGATCTCGTGTTCGGTGGCTGGGACCCGATCTCACCGAACGCACTCGAGGCGGCCAAGACCGCCGGCGTTCTGGAGGGTGACGATCTCACCGCAATCTCGAGCGACCTCGAGAGCATCGTGCCGATGGATGCGGTCTTCGACCAGCGCTGGGTGTCGAAGCTCGACGGCGTGCGCGTGAAGGACATCCCCAACAAGTGGGATCAGGCGATGGCGCTGATCGACGACATTGCGTCATTCAAGGAGGCCAACGGCTGCGACCGGTTGGTGATGGTGTGGTGTGGCTCCACCGAGGCGTACCAAGAGCCAACGGCCGTTCATGCGTCGGTAGCCGCGTTCGAACAGGGCCTGCGCGACGACGACGAGAACATCTCGCCCAGCCAGATCTACGCCTACGCGGCGTTGCAGTCGGATGTGCCCTTTGCCAACGGTGCGCCCAACCTGTCGGTCGACCTCGACTGCATGATCGAACTGTCGAAGTCGCGGGGTGTGCCGATCGCCGGCAAGGACTTCAAGACCGGTCAGACACTGATGAAGACGCTGCTCGCTCCGGGCTTCAAGGCGCGGATGCTCGGCATGCGCGGCTGGTACTCGACGAACATCCTCGGCAACCGCGACGGCGAGGTGCTCGACGACCCGGAGAACTTCAAGTCGAAGGAAGTGTCCAAGCTCGGTGTGCTCGACACGATCCTTCAACCTGAGGTGTACCCCGACCTGTACGGCGAGATCGACCACGTGGTGCGGATCAACTACTACCCGCCCCGCGGCGACAACAAGGAGGGGTGGGACAACATCGACATCTTCGGCTGGCTCGGCTACCCGATGCAGATCAAGGTCGACTTCCTGTGCCGCGACTCGATCCTCGCTGCGCCGATCGTGCTCGACCTGGCGCTGTTCATGGACCTCGCTGCACGCGCCGGCGAGTCGGGCGTGCAAGAGTGGCTGAGCTTCTACCTCAAGGCGCCCCAGGCGGCCGGCGAGACGCCGGCCGAGCACGACTTGTTCATCCAACAGACCAAGCTGAAGAACACCCTGCGCGAGTGGATGGGCGAGTCGCCCGTCACCCACTCCGAGGCCGGATAGTCGGTTACGTCGCGGCCGCTGGCGTGGCGGTTCGGTGAGGCCGCTCCGTCAGACGGCGGCCGCTGGCGTGGCGGTTCGGTCAGGCCGCTCCTTCAGACGGCGGCCGCTGGCGTGGCGGTTCGGTGAGGCCGCTCCGTCAGACGGCGGCCGCTGG
>JBCBSO010000594.1:0-2771 GCA_039819205.1 Actinomycetota bacterium | reverse complement strand
AGCGCAGTCATGAACTCATGACTGCGCTCGACGACGACGTGCTGCTCCGCGACGCTTACGCCAACGACCGCCAGCGGGTGTTCCACTCGTGGTCGGCGCAGGCCGCACTCGATCCGGTAGTGATCGCGGGCGCGGCGGGATCGAAGATGTGGGACGCCGAGGGCACCACATGGATCGACTTCAGCAGTCAGCTCGTCAACATGAACCTCGGACACCAGCACCCGAAGATGATCGAGGCGATCAAGGCGCAAGCCGATCAGCTGACCATGGTCTCGCCCACCTTCGCCAACGATCAACGCAGCGAAGCGGCTCGGCTCATCGTCGATCGGGCGAACCTCGGACGCGACGGTTTGCCGCAACCCGATCGGGCGGCCAGTCCGTACGGCGACTTCGCCAAAGTGTTCTTCACGAACGCCGGCGCGGAAGCGATCGAGAACGCGGTTCGCCTAGCGCGCGGGTTCACCGGCCGGCACAAGGTGCTGTCGACCTACCGCAGCTATCACGGCGGGACGATGCTGGCAGTCGGACTGACCGGCGAGGGACGGCGGCTGGAGAACGAACCGGCGACGACCGGACTGGTCAAGTTCTGGGGTCCGTACCCGTATCGCTCCTCGTTCCACGCCACGACGCCGGACGAAGAGTGCGCCAGGGCGCTGCAGCATCTGCGCGACACCATCGTTGCGGAAGGGCCAGACAAGGTCGCAGCCATCGTGCTTGAAACCGTGGTCGGCACGAACGGCATCCTCATCCCACCAGACGGCTACCTCGAAGGCGTGCGCGCACTGTGTGACGAGTTCGGCATCGTCTGGATCGCCGATGAGGTCATGGCTGGTTTCGGTCGCACGGGCCAGTGGTTCGCGTGGCATGGCTGGAACGCGCAGCCCGACCTGATCACGTTCGCCAAGGGCGTCAACTCCGGTTACATCCCGCTCGGCGGAGTGGTCATCACGGACGCGATCGCCGCCAGCTACGACGAGCGTGTGTTTCCCGGCGGCCTGACGTACTCGGGCCATCCCCTCGCCTGCGCCACCGCGGTTGCCAGCATCAACATCTTCGAAGACGAAGACGTGCTGAGTCACGCCCGACACCTCGGCGACGACATCATCGGGCCGGCGCTGCGGGACATGGCCACACGGCACGAGGCGATCGGTGAGGTCCGCGGCCTCGGTGTGTTCTGGGTGGCCGAGTTGGTCACCGACCGTGCAACCCGAGCGCCACTTCCATCCGCCGCCGTCGCTGGCGCGTGCAAGGAACGGGGCCTGTGGCCACTACCGGTGGCCAACCGCATCCACGTCGTGCCACCGTGCACCACCCCCGACGACGTGGCCCGCGAGGGCCTCGACATCCTCGACGCGGCCCTCAGCGCCGCGACCTGACCAACCCGTTCTGTGCGCAGAATCCGGCGCGAGGCGCCGGAAATCCCCGGTTTTTCGGTGGGGAGTTACTGCTTCGCGGCGACCTGGTTGGCGAGGGCGGGGATGACGTACTCGCCGTAGGCCTGGAGCGTCTCGTCTTTGGCGTCGTGCTGCAGGTAAACCGCGAACTGATCGACGCCCAGCGCCTGCAGGTTGGCCAGTCGTTGGAGTTGATGCTCCACCGGGCCAAGTAGGCAGAACCGGTCGACGATCTCGTCGGGGACGAACTCGGCGTGGGTGTTGCCGGCCTGACCGTGCTGGTTGTAGTCGTACGCCTCGCGCCCCTTGATGTAGTCGGTCAACGCCACCGGCACGTCGGACGTCTCGCCGTAGCGGGCGACGATGTCGGCCACGTGGTTGCCGACCATCCCGCCGAACCACCGGCATTGGTCGCGCATGTACTCCATGTTCTCGACCGGGCCGACATAGGCCGGGGCGGCGACGCAGATCGTGATGTCGTCGGGGTCGCGCCCAGCGTCGGCTGCGGCGGCGCGCACGGCACCGATCGTCCACTCGGCGATCGACTCATCGGCCAGCTGCAGAATGAACCCGTCGCACGTCTCCCCGATCAGCTTCAGCGCCTTCGGGCCGTAGCCGGCGCCCCACACTTCGAGTTCGCTCTTCGACGCCCAGGGCAATGTGATGGTCGAGCCCTTGTAGTCCACACTGCGACCGTTGGCCAGCTCGCGGATCACATGGATCGACTCGCCCATCGTGGCCAACGTGGTCGGCTTGCCGTTGGTCACCCGAACCGCCGAGTCGCCTCGACCGATACCGCACACCGTGCGGTTGCCGTACATCTCGTTGAGCGTGGCGAACGTCGATGCCGTGACCGTCCAATCGCGCGTCGCCGGGTTGGTCACCATCGGGCCGACCACGATGTTGCGCGTCTCCGCCAGGATCTGGCTGTAGATCACGTACGGCTCTTCCCACAAGATGTGCGAGTCGAAGGTCCACGCGTAGTCGAACCCGTACATTTCGGCGCGTCGACACAGGTCGACCACCCGCGACGCCGGCGGCGTCGCCTGCAGGACAATGCCCATCTCAATGGCCGTGCTCATCGTCCGCTCCGCTTCCGACTCGCACGGGTGCGGCTCGTCGCTGGCGCTTCCCTCGCCGCCTGACCGAACGCCCGTGGCTGCCCGGGGGCCAAAGCGATACATCGCGTGGGTGTCATCTGCTTACCTCGTTTCCGGGAAGCCGAGGTCGACGCGGCTGGTGGCGGGGTCTGGCCACCGGCTGGTGACCACCTTGCCGCGGGTGTAGAAGTTGATGCCCTCAGGTCGGCATGGTCGGGCTGAACGTGCCGATCCCCGTGCCGGTCAGCTACTACAGCTTCGGGGGATGGAAGGCCAG
>JBCBSO010000593.1:0-2784 GCA_039819205.1 Actinomycetota bacterium | reverse complement strand
CTCGCAGCACGGTGGTGTGTCGGTGTTCGCCGGTGTCGGCGAACGCACTCGTGAGGGCACCGACCTCCGACTGGAGATGATGGAGTCGGGCGTGTTCGAGAAGGCCGCCTTGGTCTTCGGTCAGATGGACGAGCCGCCGGGTGTGCGCCTGCGCGTTGCCCTGTCGGCGCTGACGATGGCGGAGTACTTCCGCGACGTGCAGAACCAGGACGTGCTGTTGTTCGTCGACAACATTTTCCGCTTCGTGCAGGCCGGATCTGAGGTATCGACGTTGCTCGGACGTATGCCGGCAGCGGTGGGGTACCAGCCGACGTTGGCCGACGAGATGGGCCAGCTGCAGGAGCGGATCACCTCCACCCGCGGCCGCTCGATCACGTCGCTGCAGGCCGTGTACGTGCCCGCCGACGACTACACCGACCCGGCACCGTTCACTACGTTCACGCACCTCGACGCGACCACCGAGCTGTCTCGTCAGGTGGCGGCGCTCGGCATCTACCCGGCGGTGGACCCGCTGGCGTCGACGTCGACGATCCTCTCGCCCGAGGTCGTCGGTGACCGGCACTACGCAATTGCTCGCCGCGTGCAGGAGACGCTGCAGCGTTACAAGGAGCTGCAGGACATCATCGCCATCCTCGGCCTCGACGAGCTGTCGGAGGAAGACCGCCAGACGGTGAACCGAGCTCGCAAGGTGGAGCGTTTCCTATCGCAGCCGTTCTATGTTGCCGAGGTGTTCACCGGTCAGACCGGCGAATACGTGAGCACCGATGAGACCGTCGAGTCGTTCGAGAAGATCGTCGACGGCGAACTCGATGAGATCCCCGAGCAGGCGTTCTTGAACGTCGGCGGTGTCGAGCAAGTCCTCGCCAAAGCCAAGGCGCTGCAGGAATCGTGAGCGCCGTGTCGGACCAGTTCGCAGGCAGCGAGGGAAGCGCCAGCGACGAGCTGCACCCGAGTCCTGGAGATCGTTACGGAGAACCGCAGGGCCGACGAGCGAGGGCATCGATATGACCGAGACGGTGCGCGTCGAGGTGGTGTCGCCTGAAGAGGTGCTGTACTCGGGTGAGGCGACGATGGTCGTGACGCGTACGCTCGAAGGCGGCGAGCTGGCGTTTCAGGCCGGCCACGCGTCGTTTCTGGGTGCGCTGATCGAGAACCGCACCCGCTTGTTCCTCGCCGACGGAACGGTGCAGGACATCGCCGTGCACGGCGGTTTCGTCGAGGTGAGTGGCTCGCCGACCACGGTGTCGATTCTCTCCGACGCCGCCGAGCTGGCTCAAGACATCGACGTCGAGAAGGCCAAGGCCGATCTGGAGCGGCACGAATTGGTGCTCAAGATGGAGCACGACGAGGCCAAGCTCACCGAGGCGATCGCCGGCAAGAAAGCGGCCGAGATTCAACTCGAGACCGCCGGCGTCAACTTCACTGCCTGATCCCGGCTGATCCCGACGATCGGTCCCGATGTGCTCAGGCCCTCCGGTGTACCGGTAGCGACGGGTCATCTAACGTCGCGCCATGGCTGACTATCCATTTCGCTCGGCGCTGATTACCGGCGCATCGTCGGGGATCGGTGCGGCGATGGCTGAGGCGCTTGGTGCCGCCGGTGTGCCAACGATCCTCGTGGCCCGACGCGGTGACCGCTTGCAGGAGATCGCCGATCGCTTCGCTGGCTTCGAGGTGCTCGAAGCCGACCTGACCAAGAAGAAGGGTCGGCAGGCGACGATTGAAGCGATTGCTGATCCCGACGACGCCCCTGACCTGGTTGTCAACAACGCCGGGTTCGGATCGAGCGGGCGGTTTGATCGGCTCGACCCATCTCGACTGGCCGACGAGATCGACCTCAACGTCGGCGCGCTCACGGCGCTGAGCCATGCAGCGCTCGCGCGGATGATCCCCCAGCAGCGCGGATACCTGCTGAACGTGTCGAGCGTGGCTAGCTTCCAGGCGGTGCCCGGGCTCGCCGTGTACGCGGCGACCAAGGCCTACGTGACCAGCTTGACCGAAGCGCTCCACGAGGAGGCCGCAACGAGCGGCGTGCACGTGACCGCGTTGTGTCCCGGGCTGACGCGCACCGAGTTCCAAGAGCAGAGCGATACGACCGAGATCGAGCGCCGCGTGCCCGAGTTGATGTGGTCGAGCGCCGAAGAGGTGGCGTTGGCCGGCCTCGACGCAGTGGCCCGCAACCGGACCCTGGCGATCCCCGGCGCGGTCAACAAGAGCGCGGCGACGATCTCGTCGCTCACCCCGCGGATGCTCACCCGCAAGGTGACCCGCCTGATGAATCGCGATATCTAGCCAGATCGCGTGCTCTCGGGCAGGCGGGCGAGCGCCATGGGCGCGAGCTCGGAGGCGAGGAAAGGCCGCGAGGCCGACCGAGCCCGGTCATGACGGGCGACCGAGCCCGAACGTGTCAGTACTCGACGGCGGAGAACTCGCGGAGCTTGGCCACGCGGTGGCGGGCGTCGATCATCCGCACGGTGCCCGAGCGTGAACGCATCACCAGGCTCTGGGTGCGGGCGCCCTGGCTGTCGAAACGCACGCCGCGCAATAGCGCTCCGTCGGTGAGGCCGGTGGCAGCGAAGAAGCAGTTCTCCGAGCGGATCAATTCGTCTTGGGTGTACACCTGGTCGAGGTCGAAGCCGGCGTCGTTCATCGCGGTGAGTTCTTCGTCGCTCTGCGGCGAGTAGCGACACTGGATCTCGCCGTCCATCGCTTTCATCGCTGCTGCAGCAACGACTGCCTCAGGAGTACCTCCAATGCCCATCAGCACATCGGCGCCGGCGTCGG
>JBCBSO010000592.1:0-2784 GCA_039819205.1 Actinomycetota bacterium | reverse complement strand
CACGCGCGGAGCGCGGACCCTGCTCATGGTTAAGCCCGGGCGCGACCTGATCCTATCGGTCTTCGCGCTGTTCAAGATCGGCGCGGCGCACAACGCCCGCAATCGGGTGTACCGGGAGGCCGACCGCACCCAAGCCGACATCCGCGCCAGCTACGACGCCCGTCTGGCCAAGGCCCGCGAGATGCTGCAAGACCGCGAGCTGCTCAACCTCAGTCGCTCCCAACTCCGCGCCTACATGGGCGTGTACGCCACGCTGCTCGCCGAGAAACAGGCGGCACTCGGCCTCACCGAAGACGAGAAGCGCGCCGCCAAGTACGGCTTCGAGTCCACGTTCCAGCGCGAGCTGCAATCAGCCCTCATCCGCACGCCACAGTTCCAGCGGGCGATGGCGGCGTGGCAGGACACCGTCGGTGAGCTGCAGACCGCGCTCAACGCAGTTCGCGACACCGTCGAGTCAGGCAATCCGGTCGGTGCGGCGCTCGGGCAACTCAACACCAAGCTCGGCACGCTCGAGGAGTTCGCACCGAGGCGCCCGCGTCGAGCGCTGGCGCGACGAACCTACGACCCCAGCACCCGCGCCTTCTCGGCCTCGAACTCCTCGTCGCTCAATGCGCCGGACGCGTGCAGCTTGGCCAACGACTCGAGCTTGGCGATCCGATCGTCGCCTCCGGCTGGAGCGGCCTGACCAGCAGCAGAAGCAGCCGCACCAATCCCGCCGCCCTCGATGATCGCTTGCGCCTGGGCGTCCATGATGTCCTGACGGGTCGGCGCAGCGTCCCAGTCGATCTCCCAGCGTGAAGGGTCGCGCCGATCGACGGTGACCGGCAGCACCATCCCGGCCTGCGGGATGTTCTTGCGTTTGACCATCTTGTTGGCCTTCACCTGCTGCGGCTCGATCCCCGGTGCCTCGATCAGCAGCTGCAGCGAGATGCGCATCACCCGCCCCTGGCTCTCGGTCGGCAGCCCAACCCCCAGCACCTGAGCCTGACCGGCGACCGGGTCCTTGATCTTCTTGCCAAACATGGCTCTAGTCCAGCACGTCCAGAAGCGTTGGAGCACCAGTTCTTGAGTCGGTGTCGACGGTCGCCTGCCCAATCGGCCGTCTGCGATACTCCACACCCAGGGCGACTCGAGGGGGAACGAACATGTCGTTGATGCGGACGCGTTGGGCAGCCATCGGAGCTGCGGTGGCGGTCACGTTGGGCGGAGGTGGCCTCGCACTTGTCGACGCCGCCAAGGACTCGGGCGACCGGCCCGTCACCGTGTTCTTGGACGAGCCGTGCCGGCTTCGTGACACCCGGACCTCCCAGGGCGTCGGCGGACGCACGGCGCCCCTCGGTCCGGCCGAGGCGTACACCGTGAAGGGCACTGGCCCCTCCGGGGATTGCAATGTGCCGGCCGACGCCGTTGGACTGATCACCAACGTGACGGCGACGGACGCCACCGCCAACACCAACCTGCGGTTCTACCCAACGGGCGGGAGCATCCCCGAAACGTCGAACCTCAACCCACGTCCGGGCAGCCCACCGGTGCCGAATGCCGTCGTCGTTGGCCTCAACGGTTTGGGCGAGTTCGACGTGCGCAATTTCAACGGCTTCGTCAATGTGATCATCGACGTGTCGGCCTACCTCGTCGATCACACCCACGACGATCGCTATGCGCTCATCGACCACAACCACGACGACGAATACCTCGGACAAGGCGAGATCGAGATGACCCATGCGCCAGGCGACTGGGTCCCCGACGGCATCATCAACACCCCGGCTGGCTTCAACTACCTACCGACCCAGACCAAGGTCGATGGCTCGGGCACCGTGATGATGCCGCTCAGCGGACCCGCCTCCTTCGGCTCGGGTGAGATCGAGTACGAACCCGCCAAGGTGACGTACTGCGCCACGAACCTCAGTGCCGGGGCGTTCATCGACCGCGTCACGGTGCAGCCGGCCGGAATCGGTGCAATCGGTGTGGCCCAGGACGACACCAATCGGGTATCGCCGGGCTGCTACGACCTCGCCATCGATTCGGGCGCCTTGAGCGGCTCGTCGTACGTGCTCATCCTCGAGACGGGCGGCGCGGGCATCACCATCCTTGAGACCGTCACCTCCACCTGGGGGCCAACCGGCTGAGACTGCAGCCATCCTCGCAATCGCCGTTCACCGACGCCGGGTGATGGCCGGCGACCGGTAGCCGATCTGTGTGAGCGCATATCGGTTGTGCACCGATTGTCGGTTACACAGACCGGCGAAGAGGCCCGCCGATGCCGACGACAGAGCGTGGGGGCGCCCCCGGCAATCCGTGATCGCCGGATCAGCCAGCAGCCGAAGCGGCCGACCGCTTACGCACTTGCGCAACGATCAACAGCAGAGCGCCAACGCCGACGAGGATCGCAGCGATCGTGCCGGTGCCGCCGATGCCGCTGGCGCCCGTGTCGGGCAGACCGCCGCTCGGCGTGGTGGCCGGCGTGGTCGGGGGGCCAGTCGTGGTGGTGTCGGCGATCACTTCCACGTTGAGCACCAACGTGAGCGGCCGCTCAGCGTCGACCTCGGGTGGCGACGCCGGCCGAATCAGACCGAGCGCCATTCCGGAGATCGGGACGATCGAGCCGCGCCCGGTCAGATCGGCAAACACGGGATAGATACCCGGCTGCTGGGGCGCTTCGAAGGTGGCCGAGGCCTGGAACGTGGTGGTCGAGCAGGTGGTCGACTGCGACTCACCTTGGAAGCGGAAGATCACTTCCTCACCCGGGAGGCAGTTGCTCACCGTGGCGGTGAAGGTGAATCCGGG
>JBCBSO010000591.1:0-2796 GCA_039819205.1 Actinomycetota bacterium | reverse complement strand
GAATACGCCGTGGTGCGATATCACGTCAAGCGCGGTGACGAGCCGCCGTTGCATACGCACACACGCGAGGACGAGTTGGTCTACGTGGTCGACCGGGTGATCGCCGACGTTGCCGCGGCGGGCGCTGATGCTCGAGACGGACGGGCTGATGAGGCCGGCGACCGCCTCGCCCGAGCCGGGCACACCGCCCGTCGGGCTGGCGATGCCGTGGCCCGTGCGCTGGTGGCGGTGGCGTCGTCGACGTGGTTGGGCACGGGGACCGCCACCGATGTCGAACACTTGGGCCCCGGCTGGCGACGAGTGGTCGACGACCTTGCGGCGATGGGCGCACGGCCGGAGCTCGTCGATCAGCAGTCGACGTGAACGCCACCGGTCGGCATCCCAGCGGCCTCATCGTCGGCCGGTTCGACCCGCCGCACCTGGGCCACTCGTACATGATCGATTGGGCCGCCGAGCGCTGCGATCAGCTGGTGGTGTACGTCAACTCGTCGACCGAACTCGACGCCGCGCCTGGCCAACTGCGGGCGGCGTGGTTGGCGGAGTTGCACCCCCACGTGGAGGTGATCCACGTGCCGCATTCCCTGCACACCGACTGGGACGACGAAGCGCTGTGGGCCAAGTGGCTCGCGCTGTTCCGCGACCGATGGCCGTACCCCGACGGCCCCCATGCCGACGGCCCGCACGCGCTGTTTTCGTCGGATCCCTATATCGACGAACTGGCCCGCCGACTCGACGCCGCGGCGGTGCTCGTCGACGCCGACCGGGTCAACGTGCCGATCAGCGCCACCGAGATCCGCGCGGCCCCCGGCGACCATCTCCACCGTCTCGCTGCACCCGTTCGCGCGTGGGTCGAGTCGGAGTGGCTCTGACGCGCGCACCGAAATCCCGGGGAAATCAGGCGCCAGGCGCCTGATTTCCTCACAAGAACGGTGGGATGCCTAGCGGTTCGGCTGCTTGGTCACCCGCAGGTAGGGCTTGACTGGCTCCCAACCGCCGGGGAACAGGTCGCGCGCCTCGTCGTCGGACAGTGCCGGCACGATGATCACGTTGTCGCCGTCGTTCCAGTTGGCCGGCGTGGCCACCTTGTGATCGGCGGTGAGCTGCAAGCTGTCGATCACCCGCAGGATCTCGTCGAAGTTGCGCCCGGTCGACGCCGGGTACGTGATGGTCAGCTTGACCTTCTTGTCGGGTCCGATGACAAACACCGAGCGCACCGTGAGCGTGTCGTTGGCGTTCTCGTGGATCATGTCGTAGAGGTCGGCGACCTTACGCTCCGGATCGCCGATCATCGGGAAGTTCACCGCCTGGCCCTGCGTCTCTTCGATGTCCTTCTCCCACTCGACGTGGCTGTCGACGGGGTCGACCGAGAGGCCGATCACCTTGACATTGCGCTTCTCGAACTCCGGCTTGATCTTGGCGACGTAGCCGAGCTCGGTGGTGCACACCGGCGTGAAGTCCTTCGGGTGGCTGAACAACACGCCCCACGAGTCGCCGAGCCAGTCGTGGAAGTTGATCTCGCCCTGGGTTGTTGGGGCGGTGAAGTCGGGTGCGGTGTCGCCGAGACGGACGGCCATGGTGATACTCCTCGTCGATTTCTTCGTGATGTGGGTGGTCGGAGACGTGCTGTCGAACAGCGGCCGTCACGCTAACGCCTATTTCCGACCAATGCGATCGGGAATTGCCGAAGCACTGCCAATCGCCCGGCAAGTAGCGTGGGACGGGTGAGCATCCCCGTTGAGATCGACGACCTGCATACGGCGACCGCCGAACGAGGCTTCGCTTACCTCCTCACGGTGCGCGACAGCCAAACGCCCCATGTGGTGGCCGTTGATCCGCAGTGGGCAGGTTCGCAACTAGTGATGCCCGTCGGACGCGGAACGGCGGCGAACGCACGGTCACGCACGACGATCACCTTGTGCTACCCGCCGGCAGACGACGACGGCTATTCGCTGATCGTCGACGGCACCGCCGCGGTCGACGCCGACGACGTGCTCACGTTCACGCCGACCGGCGCCGTTCTGCATCGTCCGGCAATGCCTGGATCGACCAGCGCAACGGGGTGCAGCAACGATTGCCTCCCGGTCGGTGCCGAGCCGAACTGACCGAACGCCAGCGCCGAAGTAGCGCTCAGCGTTCGGCGAGCTCCAGGCGCACCGTGTTCAGTGGGCCGCGCGTGACCTCCGGGGTCACTGGTCGGCGTTCGCCACCGAGCCATACGGCAACCTCGCCGCCGGCCTCGATGTTGCGCAGCCATTGCGAGTTGGCGAGCACGGTGCTCACCTCGATGCGATCGCCGAGGCGCGTGGCCAGCAGCGGAACCCGCCGCGGTTCACCGCTGCGGCGACCGGTGGTTTCGACCACGACCGCGCCGGCCCCGATCGGTAACGGGTTCCCTACGCCGGCTTGCACGGCCGGGCGAACCACAGAGTTGAGGGCGCGAAACGCGCGCTGTGGGTCGGGCAGCGACACGACGTCAGCCCATCTGAGTGGTCGAGGTGATATCGACCACCATGACGACGCGCTCGTCGCCTGGCTGATGGAACGGGTACGAGTCGGCGTCCATGTACTTCTTGGCCATCGAGTCGATAAACGTGTTCGTCGAGTCGTCGTCGACACGCTCGACCGTGCCGCGCATCTCGAGATAGCGGTACGGGTTCTCGGGGTCGATACCCGAGATGGCGATCGATGGGTTCTTGGTGAGGTTTCGGTACTTCTGGCGGCCCTTGGTGAGGGAGAACACGAACTTGCCGTCGGCCCAGCCGCCCCACACCGGGGTGGACTGGAGTTCGCCGTTGG
>JBCBSO010000590.1:0-2798 GCA_039819205.1 Actinomycetota bacterium | reverse complement strand
ATCGAAGGGGAAACGCCGCTCGGCGGGATCCTCGGCATCAACTTCTTCGGCAATACGGCCTACAACGGCCCCTGTCCCCCACCCGACGACCCGCCGCACGACTACCGCATCGTCGCCTACGCACTCAACCAGCAGACCGAACTTGCCGATGGAACTCCTGCAACCGACTTCATCAGCTTCCTCGACGACGTGGCGATTGGGACGACCGACCTGACCGGCACGTACGGTCGATAGCCGCGCCCCTCTTCACCATGCACCGCTCACAGCTCCACTCCTCGAAGCCTCGACACGGCGGTTCGAGCGCGCTTGCGGTTGCGTTACCGCTCATGGCACGGAGCGTGGCCCAGTGAGTGATCCCGGCTCGATTCCGAGTCCACCGCGACCACCGAGTCCACCGCGATCGCCGAGCCCACCGTTGGGGGCGGCGGCAACCGTTCCGCGGCCCCCGTCGTCGCTGCCCGCGGCGTTGGCCCTGCCGCTGAAAGAGGTACTCGACGCCGACGGCTCGGCGCTGATGCTCCTCGACCTTGCCGGTCGTCCGCGGTTGATCAATCGTGCCGGCCTGGAATTGCTCAATGCGTCGACGATCGACGAGGTGGCCCCCGGCACGCCGGCGCATGCCGTGCTGCGCTCGCTGCTCGATCACGTGCCACGCCGACTGCTGCTCGACGCCAACGGCGGGCGATGGCACGGCGACTTCGACCACACGAACCCGGCCGGACAGCACCAGCTGTTCCGGGCGACCGTGGTGGTCCACCGTGTCGAAGGCCTCTTCGACGGCGGCTTCGTCGGGATCACGGCCCACGACGTCACGGTGGCCCGCGAAGAGAATGCTCGCCTTCGCCACCGCGCCAACCACGACCCGCTGACCGGCCTGGCCAACCGCCGCCAGATCATCACCCACTTGGCGAGCGCGATCTCCAATCATCGGGGGCGTTCCGGCCACGTCGCGGCGATCTTCATCGACGTCGATCGGCTGAAGTACGTCAACGATGCGCTCGGACACGCTGTTGGCGACCGGCTCCTGGTGTCGACCGCCGAGCGGCTGCGCGACGCTGTGCGACCGAGCGACAGCGTCGCCCGAATCGGCGGCGACGAGTTTCTCGTCGTGTGCTCGGCGATTCCCGATGCGGCGGTGGCCCTCGATCTGGCAGAACGCATCCGGCGCGCGCTCAGCGGTCGCCTTCACGTGCACCAGCTCGATCTGAAGTTCTCGGTGAGTATCGGTTTGGCGCTGTCCGAGCACGACATCGTGTCGATGCCCGACGACGCTGCCGCGTCAGCGTTGATCTCCAACGCCGACACGGCGATGTACGAGGCCAAGAACTCTGGACGGGGTCGGTGCGTGCTGTTCTCATCGCAGATGCGCTCTGCCGCACGCGAGCGCACCGAGCTCGCCGCGGCACTGGCGTTGGCGGTCAACGAGCGACGGCTCGACGTGCAGTATCAGCCGGTGTTTTCGGCGATCACCCAGAAAGCGATCGGCGCCGAAGCCTTGGTTCGTTGGAACCATCCCCAGCTCGGACGGATCGACCCTGCCACATTCGTGTCGATCGCCGAAGAATCGGGCTCGATCGGGCGGTTGGGCGAATTCGTGCTCGAACAGTCGATGACCGACGCTCGGCTGTGGATCGAACAGGGTCTGGTCGATGACAAATTTGCCGTACACGTCAACGTGTCATTGATCCAGCTGGCGAGTTCGTCGTTCGTCAACCTGATCATGCAGATGCTGCGTCATCACGGCCTGCAGCCGCAGCAACTCGTGCTCGAAGCGCGTGAGGCGTCGCTGCTCGGCCGCAACGTCGACGTCGAGCGGTCAATCCGAGCGCTGCGCCGCTCTGGTGTGCAGATCGCCATCGACAACTTCGGTACCGGCGCCAAGGCGCTGTCGGTGCTGACCGATGTGGGCGCCGATGTGCTGAAGCTCGACGGGTCGCTGGCGTTGCCGTCGGGTTCGTCCGACGCCGACACCCGATTGGTGCGGGCGATCGTGTTGCTCGCCCATGCGCTCGAGATGCGCGTGATTGCCGAGCGGGTCAGCGGTATCGAGCAGCTGCGTCGGTTGCGGGCCGCCGGCTGCGACTACGTGCAGGGCAACCTGCTCGCCGAACCAGGCCCCGCCGACGGCCTCACCGTCACCACGAAGTACTAGAACCCGCCACGCTCTGAGACATCTGGTGCCGAGGTTCTCACGGACCCGTCACGCCCAACAGAGATACCTCGCGGTGACGGTCTGGCGCGGCGTCGATACCCTAAACGACGTGCCGCTGCCGCCACCGCCGCCACCGAGATCATCGGGGCCATCGGGGGCCCAGGTGCCGCCCACGCCCGGCATGCCGTCCGCGCCGTCGACGCAGCGGGCGGTCTGTTATCGCCATCCCGATCGCGACGCCGGCCGGCGATGCACCCGCTGCGGCAAATCGGCCTGCTCGGAGTGTCTGGTACAAGCGTCGGTGGGCAGCCACTGTGTGGAGTGCGCCAAGTCCGCTCGCCCCGACGTGCGCACGCGGGCCCGCTACTGGCAGGCCGGTCAAAGCAACCTCGTCACGCTCACGCTGATCGCCATCAACGTCGCCGTCTTCATCGGCGTGGCGCTGTGGACACGCGATCCGGGGGCAATCGGTGGCCAGGTCACCGACGCGCACCTTGCGCTGGGGCTCAGCCGCGACGTGCTCGAGCAGCCCATCATCTGGCAGGGCGACGCCGGGCAGCTGTACATCACCGAACCCGACGGGTGGTACCGCCTGGTCACGTCGGGGTTCATGCACTTCGGCCTGATCCACCTGGGCCTGAACATG
>JBCBSO010000589.1:0-2800 GCA_039819205.1 Actinomycetota bacterium | reverse complement strand
CGGCTGGGCAGCGCTACGAGTCGGCGAGCGGCGCCGTGTCGACGCCGTGATCGCGATGTCGCCGCCGCTGACGCTCGGTCTCACCGGATGGCTCGTGGCGCGATGTCGGTCGGCGGCCATGGTGTTCAACATCCAGGACATCTTCCCCGACGCTGCGGTGACCACCGGGGCGATCACCAACCGATCGGTGATCGCTGCGGCGTCGTGGCTCGAACGGTGGAGTTACCGATGTGCCGACGCGGTGACGGTGCTCAGCGATGACCTGCGCGACAACGTGGCGGCCAAACTGCCGTCCGACCGTGCGTCGACGGTGCATGTGATTCCCAACTTCGTCGACACCGAGGCGATCGCCCCGGGTACCAGCGCGACTCGGTATCGGCGCGACCTGGGGCTCGGTACCCACCCGGTCGTGATGTATGCCGGCAATGTCGGGTTCTCCCAGTCGCTCGACTTGGTGCTCGCTGCAGCGGAGCGCCTGCCCGACGCGCAGTTCGTGATCAACGGCGACGGCGCTGCCCGCCACGACCTGGCCGCACGCGGCGCACACCTGGACAACCTGCACTTCGCGCCGTACGTCGCCGCCGATCGGCTCGCCGAGCTGTTGGCGTCAGCGGACATCCACGTCGTCCCCCTCCGCCGTGGCCTCGGCAACGTGAGCGTTCCCTCCAAGACGTATTCGATCCTCGCCGCCGCGCGACCCGTCGTGGCGGCGATCGACGCCGGAACGGCGGTGCCGCAGATCTTGGCGGCATCTGGGGCCGGTGTGGTCGTGCCTCCCGACGACGAAGATGCCTTCGTCGAAGCAATCGAGGGGTTGCTCGCGGCGCCGTCCGCGAGGCGCGAGATGGGCGCACGAGGGCGCGCCTGGGTGGTCGCCAACGCCTCACCAGCGGCGGTCGGTGAGCGCTACGCCGACCTGATTGCCGCCGTGTCGGGAGCGCGGCGAGCACGGAGGCGATCCCCCACATTGCCTCCGGGCCGGTAGCCTCGCCCGACGTGGCATCCCCCTCCTCGTCCACGAAGAAAGCAGCCAAGCTCGCCCAGTCTGGGCAGGGCCGGCGCATCCGATTTCAGGGCGGCACCCTGTTTCCGATGATCGTCGCCATCGTGGTGGTCGTCGGGTTGGCGCTCGTCGTGTACTCGCGCCAAAGCCGGCCGGCTGCCGACGCCTCGTCTCCCCAGGTCGACGATCACTGGCACCACGCATACGGGTTCTTCCTCTGCGACGAGTGGTTCCTGCTCGAAGGCGACCTTGAAGAACGTGACTCCAGCGGCTTCCTCAATGAAGGATTCGCCCGTACCGGTATCCACAGCCACGGTGACGGAGTCATCCACTGGCACGCCTTCTCGTCGGCGGCCGTTGGTCAGCGCGCAACCCTCGGCGTGTTCCTCGACAACTACGAGGTGCAACTCGACAACGATCGCATCGAGTTCCCCGAGCAGCAGCGCGCCGGACTGCCGTCGCAGAACGACACCGGGGTGTTCGAAGAGGGCGAGACGAAGTGCGTCATCGACGGC
Organism: Actinomycetota bacterium; assembly: GCA_039819205.1. Lineage (GTDB taxonomy): Bacteria > Actinomycetota > Acidimicrobiia > Acidimicrobiales > Ilumatobacteraceae > JABSQH01. The sequence goes on along the minus strand of JBCBSO010000589.1, from coordinate 1,282 downwards.
GAGGAAGAAGACGCTGTGTTGTCGGTGGTGGTATGGGACAACTTCTCCGACACCGACGACGGCACCACGTTCATCACCGACTTCAACAACATCCGCCTCAATCAGGACGGCATGGTGATCTCCATCGTGTTCGCTCCAGAGGGCACCGACGTGACGATGCCGCCGTGGGCACCCGACCTGCCGGAACTCGGTGCGATCGACACCGTGCAGCTCACGCCGGAGGACCTGGTGGACCCGAGCGTCCCGCTCACCGAAGAGACGCTGAACACCGATCCGCTGAGCACCGACACCGTCGTTGTGGACTCGAGCTCCGAGACCGACAGCGACGACACCAGCACCGACGACACGAGCACCGACGAGCCGACCACGGTCACCACGCTCGCCGACGACGACGGCGGCTGATGCACGCCGTCGTGCTGGTCGGCGGATTCGGAACCAGGCTGCGACCGCTGACCAACGAGGTTCCCAAGCCGATGCTCCCGGTAGGGCACCGGCCGATGATCGTGCGGTTGATCGAACGTCTGGCGCGCGGTGGTGTCGACGACGTCACCTTGGCGTTGGGATTCAAACCCGAGCCGTTCGTTGCTGCCTTCCCCGATGGACGCTGTGGCGAGGTGGCGATCCACTACGCCGTCGAGCCAGAGCCCCTGGACACCGGCGGTGCCATCCGATTTGCGGCTGACACACGCGGTATCGATGGCACATTCGTCGTGGCCAACGGTGACGTGATGACCGACCTCGACGTCGGCGCGTTGGTCGACCATCACCGGGCGCGCGATGCCGAAGCCACGCTGCATCTGATTGGGGTCGACGATCCGTCGGCGTTCGGCGTGGTCGACATCGACGATGCCGGACTTGTGCACGCGTTCGTCGAGAAGCCGGCCCCAGGCTCCGAGCCGAGCAACCTGATCAATGCTGGCACCTACGTATTCGAGCCGAGCGTGCTCGAACGGATCCCGTCCGGTGAGCGTGCGTCGATCGAGCGCGACACCTTCCCGCTGGTCGTCGAGGGCGGAGGGCTGCACGGAATGGCCACGACCGACTACTGGATCGACGCAGGTCGCCCGGACCTGTACCGCGCGGCCAATCTCGACCTGCTCGGAGATCGCCGCCGATTCGACCGCGCCGAGGCGATCGCCCCGAGCGCATCGGTCGATCCGGCGGCAACGGTCGACCACAGCATCGTCGGCGCTGATGCGACCGTGGAGGCTGGGGCTGTAATCCGCAACTCGGTGATCCTTGACGGGGCACAGGTCAGCGCGGGTGCGCAGGTGTCCGCGTC
>JBCBSO010000588.1:0-2806 GCA_039819205.1 Actinomycetota bacterium | reverse complement strand
GCCTCGATGGTGTGGACTACGTGGCCAAGTGGTGGACGCGTGGGTTCCGCCCCGACACCGTCGTCGACAACGAGTGGGACACGCCCTGGAGCGTGTTCGCATCGCAGCGGCCCGAGTGGCAGTCGGGCGACGTGTATCGCGCCGGCGATCGCGTGACCTTCGAGGGTCGCAGCTACGTCGCTAAGTGGTGGACCCGTGGCGACGTACCGAACGCCGTCGTGGTCAATCCGTGGGACACGCCATGGCGCGAGCTGTAGTCGGGGCGGACACGTAGCTGGGCGAGCGGCCGCCTACCGCTGCCGAGTCGTCGTGTCGGCGAGGGCACACATTGCGTCGATCCACTGCTCGTCGAGTCGTTCGTCGACGATGACGATTCGGTACCACATGGTCGCGGCGATGACCTCGGCAACGGCGCCGACCTGCTCGCTCGCCAGGGGGCGCTCGTCGGCGACCGCTGCTTGCAGCCTGCCGTGCCGCTCGTTGAGGAACCGCGATCGCAACCGTGCAGCGAAGTCGGTGTCGAGCAGCGCCGCGGCCACGATGTAACGCAACCCAGGGCGGGCCCATCCGTTCACCGACTCGGCGAGGTCGGTGAGGTAACCGCGCAGACCGAGATCGTTCGGGTTGACGCCGATCGTCCGTTCCGCCTGCGCCATCAGCGCATCGAGCACGATGTCGCCCACCGTGAGCCAGCGGTTGTAGAGCGTTTGACGGCTGACGCCGGCGCCATCGGCGATCGCTCGTCGAGTCAATGCCGGTGCGGTGCCCATCGCCACGAGCCGCAGGGTCTCCGCGTAGACGGCGTGCTCGACATCGACGCTGTGCGGTCGACCACGAGTGCGTTCATGCGGATTAGTGGACACGGTGCCCAGTATTGCGCGAACCTTCCGTGATGGCCACCATCGATGCCGACTACTACGACCTCCTCGAGGCGCCGAACACCGCAGTGCTCACGACGTTGCACAGCGACGGGAGTCCGAACGCTTCTCCGGTGTGGTTCCTCTTCGAGGGCGGCTCGGTACTGGTCTCGACGCTCGCCGACCGCGCCAAGCATCGCAACGTCGAACGTGATCCGCGAGTGTCGTTCACCGTGGTCGACCCGCAGCGGCCGTTGCGCTATCTCGAGGTTCGGGCCGACGCGCAGGTCGAGCCGGATCCGAGTGGTGAGTTGCGGGACCGGATCGCCAACAAACACGGGTACGACGACGGTGCCGCCTTCGATCCGCCGGGCGCTTCCAGGGTGACGATGCGCCTGTCGCCTCGACGCGTGATCCACCACTGAACCTCGCGCGCCAACGGCGAACGGGATGACGTCCGGAGCGGCACTGCGCCCCGCGCTACTCGTCGGCCCTGCTGGGCGAGGGTGAGCGGAGCGCGATGTACGCCGCGACGCCGGTGAGGCCGAGAACGATCGTGGCGGCAACATAGGCGGTGCTGACCGACGTGCTGGCGACGATGACGGCGCCGATGGCGGCCCCAAGGGGTTGACCGCCCGCTGCGATGGTGCGGCCGACGGTGTTCACGGTCGAGGTCAGCTCATCGGGGGTGACCAGCTGACGATAGGTGATGCCGATCGTGATCGTCAGCATGATGCCGAAGGCGAATGCGGCGATGCTCGCGGTAGCGAGCGTTGCGGTCGTGACGAGCAAGGTCGCCGACGCAGCTGCGGACCACAGCAGCGATGCCGGGGTGATCAGCCTGACTCTGTCGGCGGTGAAGATGCGCGGGAACACCACCGCCGCGATCAAGCTGCCGACTCCGACGGCTGCGTAGAGGAGGCCGAGGCGGGCGTCGTCGCGGTCGTAGCCGAGGACCTCGATCGACCACGGCACGAGGAGACCGAGGATGCAGCCGATCGCGAGCGAGTTTGCGAACCCGGCGACGATGAGGACGAAGACCGTCCGTTGCCGGCGGATGAAGCCCAACCCCGCGGCCAGATGACGGCGGATCGACCGCGGTGCCTCGCTGGACTCGCCGCGACGGAGGTTGGAGCGAATCGTGGACTGGACTGCGGCGGCAAACAGGAACGTCATCGCGTCGATCGACAGTGCGTTCGCCGGACCGATGGTGGCGATCAGTACACCGGCGAGGACAGGTCCGGCGATGTCGGCCGCTGATGCCAGTGTGGCCAGCACGCCATTGGCCGACGCCAGTCGCTCCTCGTGAACCAGTGCGGGCACGGCGCCAAACACCGCGGCATCCGAGAACACAAAGGCCGTCGCCGACAACAACGCCACAGCGAACACCTGTCCGACCGTGAGCACGTCGAGCCACGCGGCGACTGGGATCGTTGCAACCAAGAGACCCTCGGCCAGGTTGCCGCCGATGATCAACCGTCGCCGACTGAAACGATCAGCGACCGGACCGGCGATCCAGCCCAGCAGCAAGTACGGGACGAGCCGTGTGGCAAACACCAACCCGGTCAGTGCTGCCGATCCGGTCACGTCGTACACCAGCACCGGCAACACCACTGTCGAGGCCGCCGTACCGAACATCGAGACGCCCTCGGCCAATGCCCACCGAGCGAACAGTCGCTCCGACTTCAAGGTCGCGATCAACACGCCATCGACACACTGTCAGACAGACCGCGCTACTCCGCACTGATACTGGGCGGACGGACGGCTGGTATGGGTGCGAGGCTTGCGGCATGGCGACGCGCCGCAACGCGGACCAGATGCCGCCGATGGTCCCCGTCGGCGCCGGTTGGATGGCGATCAAGGACGAAGGGAGCGGCGTTTCGTGGACGGTCGGGGTCGAGCCGTTCGAACTCGCGGCCTGGCCCGTCACGAACGCCCTGCTGGCCGAC
>JBCBSO010000587.1:0-2808 GCA_039819205.1 Actinomycetota bacterium | reverse complement strand
GGGGGCAAACGTCACCGTCGACTGACTTGTGACCGCTGGGTTCAGACCCCATCGGTCACACCTCTTGTGACTGTTGGGGTCGGACCCCTGCTGTCACATCGAGCCCGGCAGGTACGGTGGTCCTGTGCTCAGTTCGGAACAACTCGCCACCTTCGAGCGAGACGGCTTCGTCGCCATCCCCGACGCGATACCGGCGAGTGACCGCGACCGGTTGCGCACACGAGCACTCGAAATCGTCGACGCGTGGGAGCCGGGCGACGAGCGGTCGGTGTTCACAACAAACGAGCAGGAACGAGTATCGAACCGTGAGTTCCTCGACAGCGGCTCGATCACCTGGTGCTTCTTCGAAGAAGGTGCAATCGGCCCGGACGGCGAATTGACCAAGCCGAAGGAACTGAGCATCAACAAGATCGGGCATGCACAACACGACCTCGACGACGAGTTCGAGCGCTTCGCCTATCAGCCACTGATCGCCGAGGTGGCCGACGACATCGGCATGGACGACCCGCGGGCCCTGCAATCCATGTACATCTTCAAACAGCCACATATCGGCGGCGAAGTGGGCTGTCACCAAGACGCGGCGTTCCTCTACACCAACCCGATCAGCGTCACCGGCTTCTGGTTTGCGATCGAGGACGCCACCATCGAGAACGGGTGTCTGTGGGCGGCACCCGGCGGGCACCGGGGGCCGCTGCGCCAACTGTTCAAGCGCACCGGCACCGAAGCCAACGACTACCTCGACGCCGACGGCACCGAGTTCGACACGCTCGACTCCACGCCCTTGCCCGAGCCGCCTCCGGCTGGCGACGCGCTCGTGCCCCTCGAAGTCCCCGCCGGCACCATGGTGGTGCTCAACGGGCTCCTCCCCCACTGGAGCGATGTCAACCGCTCGGCTCACAGCCGCCACGCGTACACGCTGCACTGCATCTCGGGCGCCGCCGAGTATCCGTCGTGGAACTGGCTACGGCGGCCGGCGGAGATGCCGCTCCGCCCGCTCGGTAGTCTCGCACGACCATGACCAGCGCCGACGTCCTCCTCCGAGCCCCCAAGGCACTGCTCCACGACCATCTCGATGGCGGGGTTCGACCGGCGACCGTGCTCGAACTCGCCTCGGAGTTCGGCTACGAGAGCTTGCCGACCACCGACATCGACGAGTTGGCGACATGGTTCAACCGCGGCGCTAAGCGCAACGACCTGGTGCTGTATCTCGAGACGTTCGCTCACACCGTCGGCGTGATGCAACATCGCGACGCGATCGAACGCGTCGCCTACGAGTGCGCCCAGGACCTCGCCAACGATGGCGTGGTGTACGCCGAGGTGCGGTTTGCTCCCGAGCTACACACCGAGGGCGGACTGACCCTCGACGAAGTCGTCGACGCCGTACTCGACGGGTTTCGCCGTGGCGCCGCCGGCACCGACCTGACGATCTACGCCATCTGTTCGGCGATGCGCACGGCGGCGCGCAGCTTGGAGATCGCCGAAGTCGCAGTGCGCTATCGGGATGCCGGCGTGGTCGGCTTCGACATCGCCGGCGCAGAGGCCGGCTACCCGCCGACCCGTCATCTCGACGCATTCCAGTACGTCAACCGTGAGAACTTCCACTCGACGATTCACGCCGGCGAGGCGTTCGGCCTGCCGTCGATCTGGGAGGCCGTGCAGTTCTGCGGCGCAGCGCGTCTCGGGCACGGGGTGCGTGTGGTCGACGACATCGACACCAGCGGCGACACGCCCGAACTTGGTCGGTTGGCCAACTACGTACGCGACGCCCGCATCCCACTCGAGTTGTGCCCCACCTCCAACGTCAATACCGGTGTGGTGCCGACCATCGCCGAGCACCCGATCGGTCTGCTCGGCCGGCTGCGATTCCGGGTAACGGTGAACACCGACAATCGTCTCATGAGCAACACCACGATGACCAAGGAGATGACCAAGCTCGCCGACGCATTCGGGTGGAACCTCGACGACTTCGAGTGGCTCACCGTGAACGCAATGAAGTCGGCGTTCGCCCCGTTTCCCGAGCGACTCAAGCTGATCAACGGGATCATCAAACCGCGTTATTCGATGCTCAAGGCCGAGCTGTCACTCGGCGAGTCCTGACCCTTCTGCTCACGGGAGAGCCCATGGCCGTCACCACCACCATCGTCGACCATCCAGTGTGTTCCGATGCACTGGCGCGGATCCGGGACACGGACACCCCCGACGCCCTGTTCCGGCAGAACCTCGAGCGGATCGGATCGCTGTTGTTGGCCGAGGCGACCCGCGACCTGCCCACGGAGGACGGCACCGTCGAGACACCGCTCACGACGGCTCCGGCACGACGCATCGCCGTGCAACCCGTGATCGTGCCAATTCTGCGCGCCGGACTCGGCTTCCTCACGGCGGCCCAAGAACTGCTGCCCAACGCCGACATCGGCTTCATCGGGATCGCCCGCAACGAAGAAACGCATCAGCCCGAGCCGTACGTCAACAAGCTCCCGGACTCGATGGCCGGGCGGCCGACGATCATCGTCGACCCGATGCTCGCAACGGGCGGGTCACTGGCCTTCACTGCGCAGCTGCTCGTGGAACGTGGCGCACCAACGCCACTGCGCGCGGTGTGCGCCCTCGCTGCGCCGGAAGGCATCGCCACCCTCGAGGCCGCTGGTCTCGACATCCACTTGGTGACCGCCGCGGTCGACGACCATCTCAACGACAACGCCTTCATCGTCCCCGGCCTCGGCGACGCCGGCGACCGCCAATTCGGCACCCACCCCTAACCAGCCCGCGCTGTGACAGTTGGGGTCAGACCCCTCATGTCACACGTGTGAC
>JBCBSO010000586.1:0-2817 GCA_039819205.1 Actinomycetota bacterium | reverse complement strand
CTGCGCAACCTGGGAGGGGCCGACGCCGACGATGTTGCGGTCTCCGTCGAGCTGCCCCCTGAGGTCGAGTTCGTCGACGCGTCCGACCGCGGCGCCCACGGCGCCGGAACGGTCACGTTCCCGATCGTCGATCTGCCGCGCGGGGCCACTGCAACCCGCACCATCACCGTGCGCGTGCCGCTTGGCCTGGCACCTGGCTCGGTCGAGCTCCTGGCCACCGCATCGGCAGCGCCCGCCAGCGGGCTCGCCGACGACCGTAACCCGGACGACAACGAAGCGACCGACTCCACAACGGCCTCAGCCACCAACGCCACGCCGGTCGTCGACGCCGGCGTCGATGCCACCGTCACCGTGGGCGAGGTGTACTCCCTCGACCCGGCGACGTACTCGGACACCGACGCCGGCGATACACACACGTCGATCATCGACTGGGGCGACGGGTCGTCAGAACCCGGCAACCTCGCCGGTTCCGCCGGGTCGGGCATCGTCGGCGGCGGTCACGTGTTTGGAGCACCTGGACCGCGGACGGTCGAAGTGTGCGTCACCGATCAATTCGGGGCGATCGGCTGCGACGACCTCACGGTGTCGGTGCTCCCCGGTATCGGTCCGGTACCGAACGAGCGGCCAACCGTCGACGCCGGACCGGACGTCGTCGCCGTGCTCGACGAGCCGATCGCACTGCCACCGGCGACCTTCGTCGACCCCAACGTGGCCGACACGCACACCGCAACGGTCGACTGGGGCGACGGCGCCGGACCGCAACCGGCCACGATCGACCAGGACCTCGACACGATCTCCTCAGCCGCGACGTACAGCGCGATCCAGATCACCACGGTGACCGTGTGCGCCACGGACGACTCGGGCGACGCGAACGACACGGGCTGCGACTCGTTCTTTGTCAAGGTCGAGCCACCCGCACCGCCGAACAACCCGCCGCTGGTCGATGCGGGCCCAGGTGCGGGCATACAGGCCGGCGACCCGTTCGTCCTTGCCCCGGCAACCTTCACCGACCCCGACGTCGGCGATACGCACGAGGCCACGGTCGACTGGGGCGACGGTTCGTCGCCTGAGGTTGGCCGAGTCGGCGCCGACGCGACCGTCGCCGGGGAGGTCCGCGCCACGCACGTCTTCGTTGCACCAGGGGCGTACACCACCGAGGTCTGCGTCATCGACAGCGGCGGCCTCACCGACTGCGACACCACCTTGGTCAGCGTCGGAGACGGCGCAGTGCCGAACGCTCCGCCGCTCGTCGACGCCGGTCCGGATCAGATCGTCGAGGCGGGCACGCCCGTCGCCTTGGCCCCCGCGTCGTTCGTCGACGAGAACAGCAACGACACCCACACGGCAACAGTCGACTGGGGCGCCGGCGCTGGGCCGGCGCCCGCCACGGTCGACGAGGCCGACGGCGATGGCACGGTGTCGGCCGGCACGACGTTCGCCTCCGCGGGCGTCTACACCGTAGCGGTGTGCGTGACGGACGATTCGGGCCTCGCCAACGACGAAGGCTGCGACAGTCTCGAGGTCGTCGTGACCGACGAACCGGCACCGAACGAGCCGCCGGTCGTCGCCATCGACATCGCCGGCCAGGTGCGCGTCGGCGAGCAGACCGGCCTGATGGCGCCGTTCACCGACGCCAATCCGAGCGACGCCCACACCGCTGAGATCGATTGGGGTGACGCCGCGATCGAGCCGGGCGCGCTCGACCAGGGAGCGGGCCAAGGCACCGTCACCGGCAGCCACACGTGGACGACACCGGGCACGTTCACCGTCGAAGTGTGCGTGACCGACGACGCCGATGAGGCGAACAGCACCGGCTGCGCCACCGCGAACGTCGCGGTCGTCGAGAACGTGGCGCCGGCCGTTGAGATCGGCGACGATCGTACGGTCGACGAAGGCTCCGCAGTGGAGCTGACCGCTCTGATCATCGACGGGGACGACGTCGACGGTCACACGGCGACGGTTGATTGGGACGACGGCGCCGGCCCTCAGCCGGTCGCAGTGACAGCTGGCGAGGTGCGCGCCGGGTACACCTACGACGACGACGGCACGCACGATGTCGAGGTCTGTGTGACCGATCCGTTGGGTGCGGTCGGCTGCGACCAACTCGTGGTGATCGTGCTCAACGTGGCCCCGACACCGACGATCGAGGGACCCGCCACCGCAACGGCCGCCGTAGAGCTCACGCTGGTGGGCAGCTTCCAAGATCCCGGGACCGGCGACACCCACACCGCCACGATCGACTGGGGTGATGGCAACTCGTCGGCCACGTTGCGCACCGTGCTCCTCGTCGATGGACGAATCGACGGCGCCCACACCTACGACGAGCCCGGCGAGTACACCATCACCGTCACGGTGACCGACGACGACGGCGGAACCGGACAGACGACGCAACGCGTCGACGTCACCGACACCCCACCATCGACGACCATGCCGCCCACAGACGTTCCTCCGCCGGATCCGTCACCGGAGGTGACGGCACAGGCGGAACCGACAAGTGAGCTGCCCGCGACGGGCCAGGATCCACGCAGTTGGGTGCTCGCCGGGCTGGCCCTGGCCCTCCTGGGTCTTGGGTTCGTCATGGCAAGCCGTCGCAGCAGGGCCAGGGCCTCCGCCGTGGCCTATCGTTCCGGCCATGGGGTTGATCGACAAACTCAAAGGTGAACTCGTCGACATCATCGAGTGGATTGACGACTCGCGGTCGACACTCGCGTGGCGATTTCCCCGCTATCAGAACGAGATCAAGAACGGCGCCGAGCTCATCGTGCGCGAGGGCCAAGAAGCCGTGTTTGTGTATCGCGGCGCGCTCGCCGACACCTT
>JBCBSO010000585.1:0-2857 GCA_039819205.1 Actinomycetota bacterium | reverse complement strand
CTCAAGGTTTCAATGCCGCATTCATCGAACGGCTGACCCAATCGACCGCCTGACACGCGTGCCGGCGCACTCAGCCGCTTGATCTAGCTTGCTAGAGGCTCACCGATGTGAGTGCGGATATGAGCGCGGACGAGACGAACACGGCACCCCGATCACGAGCCGAACAGCGAGCGGCGACGCGCACGGCGCTGCTCGACGCCGGTGCTGCGGCATTCGCGGCCAAGGGCCACGACGGCGTCAACCTGGCCAAGGACATCTTGGAACCCCACGGCATTTCGGTCGGCAGCTTCTACCACCAGTTCGCCAACAAGACCGAGCTGCTCCTCGCGATCATCGACCTGGCAACGACCACTGCGCAGGAACGGTTTTACGACTCGCTGCCAGCCGATCAGGAAGGCATGGGTCCAGAAGCGGTGACGGCGTCGTTCGATGCGTTCCTCTCGATGGTCGACAACCGAGAAGACCTCGTCACCATCCAGATGCGCGAGACCTACAGTCCGCATCCCGAGATCGCCGATGCGATTCGAAAGCTCACCGAGGCCCGACTCGAATACCTCCGAATCCGTTATCGCAACATCGCCCGAACGGGCGTCGACGTCGACGCCGATGCAATGGTCGAGATGAGCGAAGCGCTGTCGTGGGGTGCCCTCAACGCGTACCTCCGCACCCCGCCAGCCGAACGACCACGTCGCAAGGCGGAGCTGCTCGACCACCTCACCACCATGGTCTTCGCCGGCATCCCGGGCTTCATGCAGCAAACCGACGACGAGGCGAGCTAGCAGCCGAACCGACGACGTCAGCGCCTCGGTCCGGTCAGGCGTCGGGGAACCACGAGCCGTGGAACCCGTGCGGTACCCGCTGCGGCAGTGGGACGACGGCGACTGGTTCGGCGGACATGTCGGCGGCGTCGAGCACGGCAAACGACGACGACTCCGTTGCGCGGTCGTAGAGGTACGTGACGAGCCACCCGTCGTCCTCCCCCGCGGACTCGGTGCGCGGCACGAACACCGGCTCGGCCGTCGACACGGTGTCGCCGAAGTCGTGCAGTGCTGACTCGCCCGTGGTGACGTCGTACTTCACCACGTTCGTTGCACCGTCGGTCATCACCGGTGAGTTCGGGCGACCCGTGGTGGCCCAGGCGTAGCGATTGCTCAGGCCAGTTCGGCGATCGTCGATCCGCGGGAACCCGTGCTCGCGATCGTCGAGCTGCTGTTCGGTCACCGCTCCAGTCCGCAGATCGAAGCGCCACCGCCAGAGGTAACAGGGTTCGAACGCGTTGGCATCGCCCGACCACATCGACGGATGCCGGCCGGCATCGAGCACGACGACGTTGCCGTCATCCTCCTCCCAGGCGTTCACGATGTGAAAGACGTAGCACTCGTCGACCTCGAACCACCGTGGCTGGGCCGGTGCGTCGGCGCCGACGTTGCGGCGGTCGAGCAGCCCGATGCGGGCGCCGTTCAATGGCCGCCACACGAACGGCATCCCGCGTCCGGTGAGTGCGATGTCGAGATCGAACACGACCGGGAGGTCGAGGAAGATGGCGTGATTCCGGCTGATCGCGAAGTCGTGCATCATCACCGGTGACGGGATCTCGATCGGTTGCGTGTGGATCAGCTGACCGGCCGCATCAGCGACGTGATACGTCACGAACGGTTGGCTGACGAGCTCGTACCCGAAGAAGTGCATCTCACCCGTTTCGGCGCAGACGTGCGGGTGGGCGGTGCACGGCGTGTGCAGCCGACCGTCGAAGTCGATCGGGCCGAATGTCTCGAGGTCGGGGCCGATCCCCATCGGGAAGCTGCCCTCTTCGAGCGCCATGATCGAACCGGCGTGACGAACCACGTGCGTGTTCGCGCGACCCGCGGTGAGATCGAACGACATGGTCTCCTGGTTGAACCGCGGCTCGCCGGCGAGCAGCTTCGTGCGCACCCAGCGGTTGCGGTACCACTCGGCCGTGCCCTCGTGCAGCCGGATGCCGTGCAGCATCCCGTCGCCGTCGAACCAGTGGCTCGGCCGGCTCCCCTGCGGATTTGCGCCGTTGCGGAAGAAGCGGCCGTTGAGCTCGGGCGGCAGCGTCCCGTGCACCGGCAGGTCGAAGGACTCGACCTCGCTTTCCACGGGGGCGTAGTTGCCGCGCAGGTAGAACGGCAGGCGGTCTTCGGCATCGCGGGCGAGATCTTCCGTCGCGGTCACCCGACGAGTCTCCCACGAGCCGACGATGCGGTTCACCGCGGAATGGCCAAAACCCGCCCGGAGGTCAGCCCGTCGGCTCACCTGAGACGGCGGCGAGCCAGTCGACCATTCGGGTGGCGATCTCGGTGCCCTGGTCGGACTGCAGGAAGTGTCCCGCTTCGGGGAGACGGTCGTGCGGTTGGCCCTCAGCGCCGGGCACGTTGTCGATGAGATTCTGTTGTGTCGCGCAGGCGCCGAGCGAACCGGCGTCGTTGGCGCCCCACAGCGTGAGGAACGGGCGATCAAAGCTCTGCAGCCCGGCCCACGCCTCGTCGTTCACGCCGCCGACCTCGAGGACGAGCGACGGGAAGACCCGCGTGCCGGCCATGTACGTGCGGCTCGGGAAGGGCGCGTCGTAGGCCGCTTCGACTTCGGGAGTGAGATCGAACCAGGTCAACGCCTCGACGACGCTCGCAGCCGTGTAGTCCTCCGCGGTCATCGCGTACTCCATCCAGTCGGCGAAGAGTTCCGGGTCGCCTGGGGCGATGAGTTCGCATCCGTCGTAGAACACCGGTTGTTGATCGGGGATGTCGGCGAACGGCGACGGCAGATCGTTGATCGCGTCGGGGTTCTCGACGGGCCCGTACGGGATTGCGCCCTCGGGACCCACCGGGAGGTTGCC
>JBCBSO010000584.1:0-2858 GCA_039819205.1 Actinomycetota bacterium | reverse complement strand
CTCGACGAAACGAAGTGCGGACTCAACATCGCCCTGATCTTCGATCAGTCCGGCTCGATCGGGTCCCAGCAGCCGCAGGTGCAGACCGCGGCGGTCGAGTTCGTGCAGGACCTCACCGGCACCCCGACCGAGATCGCCACGTTTACGTTCTCCACGAACTCGCCGCGCAACAACGGCGGCAGCCAAAACCGACCCGCCCTCATCTCGATCGCCGACCCGGTCGGCGCGAACCAGGTGATCGCCAACATCAACGGGCTGAGCGACCCGGGCGGCGGCACGAACTGGGACGCTGCGCTGCGGCAGGTGGCCAACGCAGCGCCGTTCTACGACCTGGCAATCATGCTCACCGACGGCAACCCGACCGCCTGGCTCGGTGACACGAGCTCGATCGGCGACGTCGACGACTACGACGTCGAGGAGGCGGTGCACTCGGCGAACTGGCTGAAGAGCCTTGGCACGCGTGTGGTCTCGATCGGCTTCTCCGGCGCAGCGGGCGGGCTCAGCCCGACGAACCTGGCGCTCCTCAGCGGACCGAAGCAAGGCGACCCGGCGAACCCCCAGGCCGACGACGACTACTTTCTCACCACGTTCGGCGAGCTCGCTGATCTGTTGTCACTCATCGCTCTCAACTCGTGTGGCGGCACGATCAACGTGAGTAAGAAGATCTCCCCGACCTGGACCGACATCGACAGCGTCGACCTCGAACCGGACTGGCCCTTCCAGAGCGGTCCGAACCAGCCGTGGCTCAATCCCCAGTCCGGTCAGACCGAGAGCGTGACCGGCGCTCCGCTGCAATTCACCGTCTCGTTCGACCAGGGCGCGCTCAGCCGAGACGTCACCATCGTCGAACAGACGCTGGGTCCGAACCTGCCGATCCCCGATCCCGACGGCAGAAATGCACGGTGCACGATCACCGGCAGCACCAACCCACAAGATCGCGTCGTCAACGTCGGCAACGACGGCATCACGATCGAGGGTGTCACCGACAAAGAGATCGTCAGCTGTTTGTTCGTCAACAGCCCGCTGCAGCTGCTTGCCGAGAAGTATCTCGACGTCGAGGGCGACGGCGAGCGCGATCCGAGCGACCCGCCACTCGAGGGCTGGACCCTCTTCATCGACGAGAACGGCAACTCGATGCTCGATCCAGGAGACCCGTCCGGGGTCACCGACGCCAACGGTCAGGTGCTGTTCGACCGTCTCCCTGCCGAGGGGACGTACCGCGTCTGCGAGGTGCTCCAATCGGGCTTCGTCAACACCGACCCCGGGAACGGAGCGGTGTGCAAGGAGCAACTCGTCGAGTTCCCCGACCAGCCGGTCGATCCGATCCCGCCAGCTGGACCGGTTGAGTTCGGCAACGTTCAGGCGGGCAGCTTCACCATCACCAAGGGTGTCGAGGACGGCTCCGGATTCGTCCCGCTCGACACCGAGTTCACGGTTCGGGTGGACTGCACACGCAACGGTCAGCCGGTGGCCGGCTTCCCGCGCAACTACACGCTGAAAGACGGCGACACCGTCAGCGTCGGCCCGCTGTTCGACGACACCAGCTGCACGATCACCGAACCCGGGAATCAAGGTGCCGATGTCACGATCGATCCGTCGTCGATCGTGATCCCGCGTGACAACGGCACCCAGGTGTTCGTCGACAACGCCTACCCCGCGGGCTCGATCGAGCTGCGCAAGGTGGTCAATGGCGGACTGGCCAGCGAGGTGCCAGTCGGCACCGCGTTCACCGTCGAGGTGACCTGCCGGTTCCCGTCGGGGTACCCCGTGCAGGGTGAGATCCCGGGGTACGACCCGCTCGAGGTCGAGGTGCTCTCGGGTGATCCCGGCCAACCCGGCCCGCCGGTCGACATCGGTCCGCTTCCCGACGGCACCACGTGCGATTTCGTCGAAACCGACGACAACGGCGCCACCGCGGTCGAGTTCACGCCCAGCGACCAGATCGAGGTCGATGCGTCAAACCAGGGACCGATCGATGTCGTCGTCACCAATACGTTCGAGCCCGCCGCATTGAGCATCTGGAAAGAGATCGACGCCACTGGCGCGCCGGTCCCGCCGGACACCGAGTTCATGGCCGACGTCGTGTGTACCTTCGACACGGGCTCGTCGATCATCACCACGTTCGACGAGACCGTCACGTTTGGGATCGGTGAGCCGAACGCGTACATCGTGGACAACCAACCGGTCGGCGCGTCCTGCTTTGTAGAGGAAACCGACAATCAGGGCGCGGTGGGCGACCCGGTGTACAACCCGGGACAAACCGTCGAACTCGTCGGCGACGACCCCGTGTCCATCGATCTGACGATCACCAACCGGTTCGCCCTCGGCGCGCTCACGATCACCAAAGCGTTCAATGACGGCGCCGCCGAGTTCATTCCCGACGGCACCGTGTTCTCCGTCGACGTCACGTGCAGCTTCGCCGGCAATCTCATACCGGGCTACCCGCAGACGGTCGAACTCACTTCGCCAGACGGCCTCACACAGACACTCACCGACCTCCCGGCCGGCGCGATGTGCACGGTGACGGAGAACGACAGCCAAGGCGCTGACGAGGTCACTATCGAGCCGGCGCAACCAGTCACGATCAGCGACAACCTGCAGGATCCGGTCGAGGTCGTCGTCACGAACATCTACGACCTCGCGTCATTCGACCTCACCAAGCGAGTCGTCGATCCGTCGGGGCTGGTGCCGCTCGGTACCCAGTTCACCGTGGAGCTCGACTGCACGTACCCAGCCGACTGGCCAGGTACCAACCCACCCCCACCAGTGCCGATCCCTGGATTCAGCCCCAAGGAGTTGACGCTGATCTACAACAGCCAACTGACGGTGTCGTCAGGCAACCTTCCGGTCGGTTCCAC
>JBCBSO010000583.1:0-2865 GCA_039819205.1 Actinomycetota bacterium | reverse complement strand
CGCTGTACATCCTGTCGATGGCGGTCACGTTCCTGGTGATGATCTACACCTGGAACGTGACCGCCATCGACAGGATGTACAGCGGCAAGCTGATGCCGTCGAGGCCGATCGTGTAGTTCGAGTTGATCACCGGGATCCACTCGGCATCGACGAAGAACTGCAGCTTGTCGGCCTGGTCGTAGTCGAAGGCGAACAGCGTGATGATGCCGATCACCAAGGTGGCGCCAGCGGTGACGATGCCGATCGCCTTATGCGTCGCCTCGTCGTCGCGCGGGATGAACATCATCACCAGCACGCCGACGAGCGGCAAGAAGACGCCGACGCTCAGCAACCAGTTCTGATCGGTAAGGGTTTCCATCAGAGACTCTCTCTTAGCTCACATTCACGATCACGAGGACGATGGCGCCGACGGCGGCTGCGCCGAATAGGAGGGCGCCGTACTGGCTGACTTTGCCGGACTGAACCGGCTGCAGCCCGTGGCCGGTTTCCGAAGCGACGAAGCCGGATCCATTCACGGCGCCGTCGACGACTTTCTGGTCGACGTTGTCGTACACCCATTGCCCGGTGCGGCGGGTGGACTTGCCGACGCCGTCGACGGTGGCGTCGATGACCTTCTGGTTCACCCAGTAGGCGGCCTTGGCAATCGGATGGGCCACCCAGCGAACGATGACGTTCTCGTACAACGCGTCGAGGTAGTACTTGTTCTTGAGGAACAGGTAGCCGCCACGCATGATGCGCGACCGCTCGGTAAGCCCGACGAGGTGCTTGTTTCGCCGCCCGTAGTACAGCACGTTGAAGGCGATCGCCACCGCGAACCCAGCAAGCACGGTGGCCGTCGCGGCAAGGATCTTGACGAGCTTCGGTTCGGCGTGCGTCACGGCCGGGAAGAAGCACACCGTGCCGGGTGCCGGCGTCTCGAAGCCGCACACCTTGGCGCCTTCGTCGGCGGTGAGCGCGTCGCCGGTGGCACCGGGCATGACGAGCTGCAGCGACTCGCCAGCACCTTGCGCGAGGTAGTCCTCGATCGGAACTTCGACGGGCCGGGGTTCGACGTACTTCTTGATCGACTCCCACTCTTCGCCGAGCGGCGTGGCATTGGCGAATCCGGCGATCGTCGCCAGGAAGGCCAGCACCACGATCGGGATCAACAGCAACGGACCCGACTCATGCGGCTCATCATGATGGTCATCATGATGGTCGGCACTGGCCGTATCGATGGCGGGCTCGTCGTCCGCTGCGCTTTCTCCTCGCGCCGCGTGTGGCTCATCGCTGGCGCTTCCCTCGCCGGCGCCGCCGCCGGTGTTCGCCGCGGCGCTGAGCGACTTCGGTGAGTGATCGGCGGCCTCTTCGGCAGTCTCGCCTTCGGGGGCGCCGACGGTGAGCAGCTCCATCTCGTGCTCTTCGGCGTGGGTGTCGTCGAAGTCGTCGTGATCGTGCAGGCCCGCGGCCGCGCCGCGCGGTTCACCAAAGAAGGTGAGGTACGTCGCCCGCGTCATGTACATCGCAGTGAGCGCCGCACCACCGAAGCCGACGACCAGCAAGAAGTCGTAGCCGTTGTTGCCCACGTTGTCGATGATCTCGTCTTTCGACCAGAAGCCAGCGAACGGGAAGATCCCGGCGAGGGCCAGCGTCGACACGATCCAGGCGGCGAACGTGATCGGCATCTTCTTGCGCAGCCCGCCCATGTCCTTCTTCATGTCGAAGGAGTGGTGCGATGCCGAGTGGCTGATCGAGCCGGCGCACAGGAACAGGCAGCACTTGAAGAAGGCGTGGGTGAAGATATGGAACACCGCGGGCAGCCAGGCACCGGTACCGAGGCCGAGCATCATGTAGCCCAGCTGGCTCACGGTGGAGTAGGCGAGCACCTTCTTGATGTCGTCTTGCACGAAGGCCAACAGGGCGGCGATCACGATGGTGATGCCGCCGATGACGGCGATGAACGACAGACCGCCGCCGTCGATGTTGAAGCCCTGCCAGAACACCGGGTAGATACGGGCGACGAGGAACACGCCGGCCACGACCATGGTCGAGCTGTGCAGCAGCGACGAGACCGGCGTGGGCCCGGCCATGGCGTCGGGCAGCCAGGTGTGCAGGGGGAACTGACCGGACTTACCGATGCAGGCGATGAACAACGCGATCGCGCCCATCAACAGCAGGACGTGTGAGCCCTCGCCAGACAACGCCCATGCCTGAATGGCGGCGATGTTGAAGCCGTTCGAGTCGAGGTTGTCGACCGCCCACTGGTTGGCGCCGAAGAAGATGATCGCCGTACCGACGAGCAGGCCGACGTCGCCGACGCGCACGGTGAAGAACGCCTTCAGCGCGGCACGGGCGTTGGGGTACTCCTCCCACCAGTGCCCGATCAGCATGAACGAGCACAAGCCCATGATCTCCCAGCCGAGAATCAGCTGGACCATGTTCTCGGCCATCACCATCACGAGCATCCCCGCCGAGAACAGCGTGAGTGCAGCGAAGAAGTGCGTGTACCGGCGGTCGCCGCGCACGTAGTCGAGGCTGAACACCTGCACGAGCAGCGAGATGAAGGCGACGAGCCAGAGCAACAGGATGGCCAAGCCGTCGACGCTCGATCCGATGCCGAACTCGAGCCCGGAGTTCTGCCACCACACCCACGTGGACACCACGGGTTCGATGAACGGTTCGACCTCGCCGCCCTCGGACACCGTCGGCACCGATCGGCCGAAGGCCTGGATCAGCCCGACGGCTTCTTCACCGCCGTCGTCGCCGGAGTTGGTGCGCTGGATCCACTGAATGGCCGCGCCGCTGGCCAGCACCGTGGATGCGGCCATCGACAACAGTCCGATCTCGGAGCCCTTCATCGGCATCTTCTTGCCGAAGGCGATGATC
>JBCBSO010000582.1:0-2869 GCA_039819205.1 Actinomycetota bacterium | reverse complement strand
ACACTCAGGTAGGCGTCGGGAGCATCAAGCACGCCGGCTTCCATCACGGCGCAGCGGCCGAGATCGAGTGGATTCAATCCGAACACGTCGAGGGCCTGCTCGCCGACGGCCAGCTCGGCCAACTCGACGGCATCGTCATCCCGGGAGGCTTCGGCTACCGCGGTGTCGAGGGCAAGATCGCCGCTGCCCGCTACGCCCGCGAGGAAGGCGTGCCCTGCCTTGGATTGTGCCTCGGGCTGCAGGCGATGACGATCGAGTTCGCCCGCGACGTCGTTGGACTGGGCGATGCCAACTCGACCGAATTCGATCCGACCACGCATCACCCGGTGATCGACCTCATGCTCGAACAGCGAGGGATCGAAGACAAGGGCGGCACCATGCGCCTCGGCGCGTACTACGCCGTGCTCGCAGCAGGCTCGCAGGTCGCCGAGGCGTACGGCGAGCCGGTGGTGAGCGAGCGGCATCGTCATCGCTACGAGTTCAACGAGCAGTATCGAACCCAGCTCGAAGCGGGCGGCCTGTGGTGTTCTGGGACCTCACCCGACAACCGGCTGGTCGAGTTCATCGAGCTCCCCGGACACCCGTTCTGGGTGGGCACACAGGCACATCCCGAGTTCAAGAGCCGGCCCGACCGGCCGCATCCGCTGTTCCGCGAGTTCGTCGGCGCCGCGCTCGCTCGTCGGCGCAGCGGAGTTGGCGAGCAGGTTGACGCTGCGGCGGCCGATTCGGTTACTGAACCGATGACCCCGACAGCCGCAGACTCGGCGGGCGCAACGTCCGACGCACCGCAGACGATCAACGCCCCGCTGTCGTGACCGGATTCCGCCGACGCGGCGAGTCGGTGGCCCACCAGGGGTACGTGTGGCATGTGGCCGTCGCGGAGTTCGAGGGGCCCGATGGCACCCCGTTCACCCGTGACATCGTCCGCTCGCCGGGTGCGGTGGGCATCGTGCCGGTCGTGTTCGACGCAGAGGGAAATCCGTTCGTCGTCCTCGTGTCGCAGTACCGCCCGCCGTACGAGCGCAACGTGATCGAGATCCCTGCGGGAATGCGCGACATCGCCGGAGAGTCGCCCGAGGCAGTGGCCCATCGCGAGCTCGCCGAGGAGGCGGGGCTCGCCGCTGGCACGATGCAGCTGCTGACCGAGATCTACCCCTCGCCCGGGATGACCGACTCGGTCACCACGATCTACATCGCCACCAACTGTTCCGAGGTGGCCGACGACCGCCAAGGGCCCGAAGAGGAATACATGGAGCTGATGCGGGTGCCCCTCGCCGACGCTGTGGCCATGGTGGTCGCGGGCGAAATCGCCGACGCCAAAACCGTCGTGGGGCTGTTGCTCGCCGAGCGCGCACTACACGCCGGCGATGGCGACCAGCGCACCGTACGCGCGCCGTGACCGTCACCGTCGAACTCCCGCTCGAAGTCGAGGAGTTCCTGGCCTGGATGCTGGCCGAAAAGGGCCGTTCGGCAAACACCTTGGCGGCGTATCGACGAGACCTGCGCGGCTATGTGCATTGGCTGACTGCGCAGCACCACTCGATCGTCGACGTCGACCGCTCCACGCTGGTCGAGTTCGTCGACGCCCGACGTCGCGACGGACTGGCGACCTCGACGATCGCCCGCCAGCTGGCGGCGATCCGCATGCTGCATCGTTATCTCGCTGTCGAAGGCCACCGCGGTGACGATCCAACGGTGGACCTCGAAGGTGTGCGGGTGCCTGCCGGCCTCCCCAAGCCGCTCAGCGAAGACGAAGTCGAACGTCTGCTCGCCGCCACGCCGCCCATCGACCCGGCTGGCCGGCGCGATCTGGCGCTGCTCGAGCTGCTGTATGCCACGGGCGCACGGATCTCCGAGGCGGTCGGGCTGTCAATCGGCGACCTCGACACCGAGCAGCAGTTGGTGCGTTTGTTCGGAAAGGGCAGCAAGGAGCGCATCGTCCCGTACGGGGGCTCGGCGGCCGCGGCGCTCGATGACTGGTTCACGGCTGGCGGCCGGGTGGCGTTCGTCCCCGATCGTTGGCGTCGGCGTGATGATGCCGACGCGGTGTTTCTCAACCAGCGCGGTGGCCGCCTGAGTCGGCAGGCGGCCTGGAACATCGTCAAGCAGCGAGCGCGGCGCGCCGGCCTCACGAGCGAGCTCTCGCCGCATGTCCTTCGCCACTCGTGTGCCACTCACTTGCTCGACCACGGCGCCGACCTGCGCATCGTGCAGGAGATGCTCGGACACGCATCGATCTCGACCACCCAGGTGTACACCAGAGTGAGCCAAGAGCGGCTGTTCGACGTGTACCGCGCCGCACACCCGCGAGCCACCGCGTGAGCGACGAGTCGCTGCTACTCCGGGCGCCGCTGAAGGCTTGGCATCTCGCCGCGCGCTTTGTGACCTCGCTCCCGCCAACTCCGCCCTCCATTGCCGACGAAATGTGGGCCGACCAGCACCTCAGCGCGGCCGAGCGCCGACTGTGGGTGCAGCTCGACAACCGCGATCGCCGACATTCGGCGGCTGTGGCCAGGCGATTCGCCGCTCGACGTCCGGATGCGACGACCGCGCAGATCGCCGGGGCCCTCCTCCACGACGTGGGCAAGATCGAGTGTCGGCTCGGCACCCTGCAGCGGGTGGCAGCCACCGTCGTCGGCCCGATCACACCGCGGTTCCGCGCCTACTACGACCACGAGGCCATCGGCGCGGCGCTGGCGCGGGACGCAGGCTCAGACCCAGCCACGGTCGAACTGATCGCCGGTCACGGCGACGCCTACCCCGACCTCGAGGCCTCCGACCACGCGTGAAGGCGATGTGACAGCAGGGGTCAGACCCCAACTGTCACGCACGTGTGATCGGGTGCGCCCGGAACGAAACCCGTGACAGT
>JBCBSO010000581.1:0-2882 GCA_039819205.1 Actinomycetota bacterium | reverse complement strand
TTCGTGAGCGGCGACACCGTGGAAGTGGTTGGTCCCGGCGGAGCCACCTTCGCGCGCGGGAGGGTGGCGGTCGATGCTGCCGGCCTGCGCGCCGTGCTCGGCCGGCATACCGGCGATCTCCCCGCCGGCATGGTCCATGAGGTGATCCACCGCGATCACCTCGTAGTTCTCGACCTCTAATTCTCAGGCTCGGACGGCCTGGCGGCCATTCCCTCGCCTCCCGTGCTCGCACCCATGGTGCTCGCCTGCCTGGCTCGGCGGACGCGGCGACGTCAGGCTAGGACGTGGCTTGTTGTTCTTCGCCCGTGCCGGACTCGACGGCGGGGGCGTCGGGGGCCGACGCCAGGCCGAGTTCGGCACGCAACTCCGACAGACGCGACTGCGCAGCGACGTTGGCGGTGGCCTGCTCTACCTCGAGCACGCGGCTTTCGACCGTGGTTTCTTGTAGCTCGGCAGCGGCGGTGGCCTTGGCATAGCGGGCTTGAATCTTTTGCTCGACCTCGGCGAACGTCGGCACGTCGTCGCCGACCGTCTCGGAGAGCTCGGACATCGCCGTGTTCATCTCTTCTTGCATCTTCGCCTGCTCGAGCTGGCTGAGCAGCTTCGACTTCTCCGACAGCTTTTCTTGGAGGAGTCGGCTGTTCTGCTTGACCGCGGCCTTGGCCTGGTCGGACGCTTCGGTCGACTCGAGCACGAGCTGCTTCAGGCTCTCGACATCGGACTCGACGGAGATCAGCTTGTCGGCGATTGTCTCCGCAGCGTGGGTGTACTCGGTGGCCTTGTTGGCATCACCGGCCTTGTCCGCATCGGCGGCCATCAGCAGCGCCTGGCGGGCGTTGGCGTTGAGCTTCTCGAGCTCGCCGAGCTTGTTGTTCAGCCGAATCTCGGCTTGCTTCTGGTTGGCGATCACGTTGGCCGCTTGTTCCTTCAACCGCTTGTGCTGGTTGTGCGCTTCGGTGATCGCTTGCTCGAGTTGCACCTTGGGGTCGGCGCTCTCGTTGAACTTGCCGGTGAGCTTGGCTGTCAGGTACGCCCACCAGCGCTTGAAGAGCTTGATCATGAGGTGGAGCCTACTTGCAGCCGTCGTCGGACCACATCGAGCTCTGGGGCACGCAGCGCCAGCAACACCGCTGCGTACACCACGATCCCGACGATCGTGCCCACACCGACGCGTACTGCCGCATCGAGCCCGGCGTTGCCGCCCACCTGGCGGGCGACCAACCACACCGCTTCGGCCATCAATACCGATGCCAGCAGCACGCGCCACAGGCTGGCAAACACCTCGCGCAGGGGAAAGCCAGGCACCTTGTAGTTCAGGATCTGCAGCGTCCATACCGACGACACCGCATAGGCCAGCGCAAACGCGGCGCCGAGCCCGAGTACGCCGTAGCGGTCCACGAGCACCAGCGCCAAGATCACGTTGATTGCGTTCTCCACGACGTTCACCGTGAACGGTGTGCGCGTGTCTTTGTGGGCATAGAACCCGCGCAGCACAAAGAGATAGACCGAGAACGCACCGAGACCCAGCGCGAATCCAGCGAGGGCACGCGATGTGGCGAGTACGTCGGTGGCGTCGAACTCGCCACGCTGAAAGGCCAACCCGATCAAGGGTTCACGCAACACGAACATGCCGAAGCCAGCCGGAATGGTGATCAGTGCGGTCATCCGCACACCGAGTGATGCACTCGACAGGAAGTCCGGCTTCGATCGGCGAGCGACCGCTCGGGCCATCTCCGGTTGGAATGTGGTGGCGATCGACACCGCCAGGAGCCCGTGCGGCAACACGAAGAACGTGAAGGCCAACACGTATGCCGTGGCGTCAGATGAACCCGGTCCGGCGAGGTTGCGCACCACCGCGACGGCGACCTGATTGGCGAACACGAACCCGATCGTCCAGAAGCTGAGCGTCAACAGCTTGCGCACGGCGGGATGCCGCCAGCGCACCTGCGGCCGAAATCGGAATCCCGTACGGAGGCACGCCGGTATCAGTACGAGCAGCATCGAGCCGATGCCGATCGTGGCCCCCAGTCCGAGCGTGAAGCGCAATCGGTCGTCGGTCAACACATCGTCGAGCTGCCATCCGTCGGGCCCCGGGTCGGGGAGCGACAGCAACGTGGCGATGATGATGACGTTCGGGAGGATCGGGCTCCACGCGGCGGCGAAGAACCGGCGCCGGCTGTTCAAGAACGCATTCGCCAGCCCGCTCAGTCCGTAGAACAGGATCTGGATGAGGAAGAGGCGAGCGAGCGTGGTGCCGACCTCGCGGAACACCGCCGGGTCGGCATCTTCGACGTTCACCGAGTAGATCCCGAAGATCAACGGCGACGCGAGCACGGCGATCGCCGTGAGACCCGTCATCAACGCTGCGGCGGTGCCGATGACGACGTTGGTCGACTCGTCGTCGCGCTCGACGAGAAACGTCGAGAACAGCGGCACGAGTGTCGCTGACAACAGCCCCCCGAGGAGGAGGTCGTAGACGATGTTCGGCGTCTCGTTGGCGAGTAGATAGGCGTCGCCGAGGGCGGTTCTGCCGATCACGAGAGCGAAAACGATCAACCGGGCGAGTCCCGTGATACGTGACAGCGCCGTTCCTGCCGCGACGATGAGGTTGCTGCGCAGCAGTCCGCTTCCCGACACTGCGTCGTGCGCGGTGTCGTTGTTCTCCGCGTTGTCGATGTCGGCGGTGCGCTCGACGGTGGTGGCAGCCCCGCCGGCTGCGTGTGTTGGGGCGTCGCTCACTGTGTCCGCGGCGCTGGCAGCGTCCGCGGGAGCTCGGTGTCGACGCGCTGCGCGTCGACGTCGCTGGTCTCCTCGATCGCCATGCGTACGGCCTCGAGCTCGTTCACCAATCCATCGACGTCGTTACCGAGCAGATCGGTGTC